>JBIKMI010000194.1:0-5509 GCA_044359285.1 Kiritimatiellia bacterium | reverse complement strand
ACGGAAATCACCGGCACACCCCGGTAATCAAAACCGGAAAATACGCCCTCCCGTCCTAACGCGGCCTGAACGGAGGGCAACTCACTGCGAGTCAAAGGGAAACGGAGGGACAAGGGCGTGTTGGCATCAAACCGGGGCGTATTGAGGAAAACAACCTCATCGCCCTCACGACGTACGAGCAGGGTCTCAGCCGTTGTGCTTGCCGTGGGCCAAAGCTTGATATAGGGGAAAAGGAAAGGTTGCGGATCGATACGCAAACTGAGCATGCCGAGAGGCGCGCGGGGCTCAGCGTTATTAAAAATCGGGACTAGCACCGCCAGATAGCCCCGCTGGTCGCGCTCGCAGAGGTATAAATCCTGAAATGTGACCTGCCCGGTCCGCATCACTTCGGCCTGCCGCTTTACAAAAATGGAATCCGCCTCGGCTTTTACAGCCGGGAGCGCCAAACGGGTAACGGACTGCGTATCCAACAGGATAGCCTGGTCATAATGATACATGTCCAGGTAGGTATTCAGCCATTCCTGCAAGTCCCCAAAAGCATCAAGATCCCCGGGTGCTTTGATAAACCGCTCAACTAATGTGGCGAAGACTGGGTTTTTTAAAAGGCTGTTCCCATCCCTTATGCGCTCCTTGCGCCAAAGAATGAGCTCTTCCCCCTTCAACTTCGCACAAGCCAGAAGCCCATCCTCCACCTGAATGCGATAGTGCTCCTCGTAGTAGCGGTAATAGTAATAGCCATAAACAGCGATAGACGCCGCCACCAATATGAAACTCAAGGCAAGCCCAAGGGGCAAGCGTCGTGTAAACGGATCAGGATCGTCCGCGGGCAAACGTGAATACTCTTTCACAAACATGGCTGAATTCTGCGCAAAAAAAAGTGTGGGGTCAAGCACAGGCATGCACACCGGACGACACGGAGGTCGTCCCGCCATGATTGAAAACGGCCGTTTTTCGAACGTTTGCAGGGTCGGGCTCCGTCCCGACCTCATGTGTTGCGGCCATAATAAGAATGGCTTGGGGGGCGCCAGTATTCTTGACGCCAGCGGATCTAAAAGATAAAATGATGTCTATGACTAAAGGGATGCAATCACCCATCAATCTGGCCTTTCGACTGGAAAGCCTGACCCAGTCACTGGCGAATCTCGAGGCCCAGCCTTCCGCTGAATCTGAAAATGAAGCGCGCCGGTTGGTGACCCTGTTACGTGCCTCCAGTGAATTTCGCGGTATGGATTCCCTGCTTGCCGCCGCACGGACGACGGAACACGCCTCCTCCGGAAACTTTGTTTCCAAATTACAGGATCTGATTACGGAACTCCAACGGGCTATGGAACTCGCCCCCAGCCATGCCGGCATGATCCTGATTGTGTCATCCGATAATATTTATACTGACCATCTACAGGAGGCCTTAAAGGCCCTGAAGCTGAAGCCCCTCGTAGCCCCCTCTCCATTCAGGGCGAAGGAACTTCTCGCGGTGTCCCCTGTCGCCTTCTGCCTTGTCGACATCGCGCTGGCCGACCTGGACGGCCGGGCCTTCATTGCCGACTTACGCACGCGTCCGGAGACTGCAGCCCTGCCGGTCATCGCCATTACGCCGGGCCCTTCCGAAGCCCACGGCCATCCGCCTTTCGCCGTACCGGGTGCGGACATTGTCTTTTCAAAAAGCACCGCTTTTGAGGATATCGCCAATTACCTGACGCTACGGCTCAAACGGAGCCACATGAAAGGGTTGCAAGCGCGCCGCGATCAGGTCACCGGCCTGCCCAATCGCGCCGCCTGTCATGAAATTTTCCATCAGCTTCAACGGTCGGTTCAGGCCAATGACCCGCTCGCCTTTGTCCTGGTTGGCATCCACCAGTTTTCCGCCAAGAGCGCCCAATGTTCCTCCCTTGACCGCGACGAACTCATCCGGAAAATGGGCGCCATCCTGTCCTCCGCACTCCGGGCGACCGATGTCGTGGCGCGCTGGGATGCATCGGAGTTTGCCATCCTGTTGACCGGAGAGGATCATTTCGGGGCGACGAAGGCCATTGAGAAATTACTGCCGAATCTTTCAGGACTCACCCTCACCACGACCAGCGGAGAACATCTCCCCATCACCACGTGCGTGGGCATTACCATCAATAACTCCCGGACCTCGATTGAAGAAGCGGCGCTCCGGGCCGAAAGCCACCTGTTCATGGCCTACAGTGATTGCGATGCCCCTGCGGGCGGTCAGCAGATTGTGTCGGACGCCGCCCCTATCTCCCACCGCGAAGAACCGGTGGCGCTCTGCCTGACGAATCCAGGCATGGCCAAGGTGATCAAGCAGATCCTCGAACGGGAAACGTTTCGAGTGGAAATTTTTTCCAACACCGACAGCGTCTTTCAACAAACCGCGCAAACCCCTTTCAGCCTGCTCATTCTGGATGACGAACTTCCCGGCGAAAGCGGCTTCACATTGTTGAAACAGCTGAATTCGCAGGCCAATACCAGTACCCTGGGCACCATGATGATGATCAGCCGGCAGAGCAGCATTGAGCGCGTCATGAAGCTGGGGGCGAATGATTTTTTCCTCAAGCCGCCCACCATGCCGGAATTCCTCAGCCAGATCAGGCGGGTCATCAGCCACAACAGTGCCAGGAATTCCAATCCGGCGATCACGATCATGATTGCCGATCACGAATTCCCCCAATTAATGCTGGCAGGGACAACCCTTCATCAATTGGGCACATGCCAGATTCTCCTGACCAAAGGAGCGGCGGACACTCTGCAGCGGCTTAAAAGCTCGCATCCTGAATACCTGATTCTGAATCCCCTGATGCCCCATATCAGCCTGAACGTTTTTTTAAAACAGGTTGGGGACATGGAGTGGTTGAAAGACACCAAGATTATCCTGGCCACTCCTGCGCCAACGGCCCCTCTCCCCGTTTCCGATCGACCCCTGCTGGGCGCCATCTCGCGCCCCTTCAGGCCGGTCGTGCTTCTGGAGGAATTGCATCGCCTGATTCCGGCCCTTCCCAATACCGCAAAAGGGCGCACCCCCACCGATCCCCGCCTGCTGGAACTTGAAATTCAAAGAATTCTGGCTCTCTCCGCTTAAAGCTTGTATATTGCCGCCCATGAAAACACTGACATCCAAACGCATTCTGGTCACCGGCGGCGCCGGTTTTGTAGGATCCCATCTATGCGAAACGCTTCTGGCACAGGGACACGAGGTGATTTGCGTTGATAATTATTTCACCGGCTCAAAAGCCAATATTGCGCATCTCCTGGCCAATCCCTATTTCGAATTGATGCGCCATGATGTCACCTTCCCCCTCTATGTTGAGGTGGATGAAATTTACAACATGGCCTGTCCGGCCTCGCCCGTTCATTATCAATATGATCCCGTGCAAACCACCAAGACCAGCGTGCATGGGGCCATCAATATGCTCGGACTCGCCAAGCGCGTACGGGCCAAAATCCTGCAGGCCTCCACCAGCGAAGTCTATGGGGATCCCCATGTCCACCCACAACGCGAGGACTACTGGGGCCATGTCAATCCCATTGGAATCCGTTCCTGTTATGACGAAGGTAAGCGTTGCGCGGAAACCCTCTTCTTTGACTATCACCGCCAAAACCAGGTGCGCATCAAAGTAGCGCGGATTTTCAACACCTACGGCCCCCGCATGCACCCCAATGACGGGCGCGTGGTATCCAACTTTATTGTTCAAGCCCTGCGAAATGAAGCCATCACTATTTACGGCAATGGCAAGCAGACCCGCTCGTTCTGCTATGTGAACGATCTGGTCAACGGCCTGATGAGCCTTATGAACTCGCCGGATGACGTGACCGGTCCGATCAACCTGGGCAACCCCGGCGAATTCACCATGCTGGAATTGGCCGAAAAGGTCATCGCGTTCTCAGGCTCCAAATCCCAACTCAACTTCATGCCCCTGCCCGCCGATGATCCCAAACAACGTCAGCCGGATATCACCCTGGCCAAAAACCTGCTGAACTGGCATCCCACAATCGAACTGGACGAGGGACTGAAAAAAACCATCGCCTATTTCAGGGAGTTGCTGAGTCGACGTTCATGAAAAAAACGATCGGCCTCACGGCAGGCACCGTCTCCCTGAGCCCTTACTCAACCCTCTGGGAAAGCCGCTATCGCGCTGAAGCCCGGCGCCTGACCTGTTATGCCTCCGGAGCTCGCTATCTGCTCGAACATATCGGCAGCACCGCCATTCACGGGCTCGATGCCAAACCGATCATTGACATCGCCATGCAACTCCCCAGCCTGAATCAACTGCCTCGATGGATCAAAAAACTGGAAGCGGCCGGCTATAGTTATAAAGGGGAATACGGACTGGCCGGCCGGCATTTTTTTACACGTGGAACCCCTGTGACCCATCATCTTCATCTCGTAGCCAAAAACAGTGAACATTGGACCAACTGGATTATCTTCAGGGATTATCTGCGAACCCACCCTGTTGAGGCAAAAAAGTACAATCAACTTAAAAATAATCTCGCCCGCAAGTACAGCCACAACCGTGACGCCTACACCAAAGCCAAAACCCCGCTGGTCAAGCAACTCCTCGAAAAAGCGCTCAAAATGAGTCCCGAGTTGAAAGTTCAAGGTTTCAAGTTAAATGACGTTTAATTTGAAAATCGGAACTGTTTTAATGTTTTTTCAAAAAAACATTAAAGTTTGTTGACGCTATGGTCAGTAGCGACTAACTTGCATCTCAACACGAGGAAAAAGAGACACCACAAGCTATTGTGTCTTTTTTATAAAAATTTGATAAATGGACGCAACGGAAACGAAAAAGCAGACTGAGCAGTCAAGCATGACCGAATTGCGGCTTAAAAATAGCGACGATTCAGCCCCAAAAATGGAGGATCGGGCATCGCGAAGGGCTACCAAAACCAGGAACCGATTACTCGACGCGGCTCTTTACGTCTTCAATACCAAGGGAATTGAAGGGTGCGCCATTGAAGATATCACGGAAAGTGCGGATGTGGGCAAAGGCACTTTTTACCGCCACTTCATGGATAAACTTGATATCCTCCGCACCCTGTTGGATCTGGCAATGGATGAGTTGGTGCAGCGGCTCCCACCCGCTGAGGCCGCCGCCCTCTCCTATGAAGATCGGGTCACACAGCTTTTTACTGCGCATGTCATGTTTCTGACGGAACGATCCGACCTCTTTTTTGTCTTTCTGCAAGGGCAGACGATGGTCGCCACACGCTCCTCCGCGTTGCCAGGACTTCAGTCCCCCTTTGCCCGTTACATCACCGAATTGGAACGGCGCATCACTCCGGTCCTGCCGGTTCCCGCCGAGTCGGGCGAGGCGCGACGCCTGGCCGTGACCATTGGGGCTTTGATTTGCGGCAACATCACCGTCGGCATGTCAATTTTGAACAGCAAACATGACGTGATCCACACCCTTGACCTGGCACGACAGTCGTGGCTGGCCGGCACGTCGCAACGGCTGAGGTGTGCCGTGTAAACGGGCCGACGAAGAGAGTTTTCCGGGAAGTGAACCTG
>JBIKMI010000193.1:0-5517 GCA_044359285.1 Kiritimatiellia bacterium | reverse complement strand
GTTTGCCTGAGGGAATAGGCTCCAATGGGTGTCTGGGAATGATCCTGATACGCACGTCATGACGATCCGGAAACCAGCCACTCGGGGACACGACCAGTAGCAACGAAAGGAAGGAACGAAGTCAGTGGAAAGCCGAAGTCAACGCCTGCCCCTGCAACCGGGGCTGTCCTGCAAAGCCAAGACTATTTTTCGTCGCTTCGCGGGTTGGGACGAATCCGTCTTGACTTTGCTTCTCATGGGTGTCCCTGGATTTCCGCAAAATCCTGTGGGACAGCCACATGTCCTAAAATGGAGGAACTATTAGCCATGTTCAAAAAAAACAATAAATGGTGCACATTCGAATTGCCTCAATTCCCTCGGAAATCGAGGCCCTATTTGTCAAATTTCAGCACTTATGGGACTACAGTGGAAACATTCAATTGGCTGTGAGCAGCGTTTCTTCCACGATGCGCTGATAGAATGCGGCATCCTTGTCGCTCAGCTTGGTCGACATCGTGTTAGCATCCTTTGGGCTGGGTATGTTGACTGGCAAACCTTTCGGTGATTGTCCGCTCAGCATGGCATAGAACAGGCATGCTGCGAGATAGGTCCCTTCGGGGCTAGGATGTTTGTCATCGTGGGCGTAAATGGTGGCGGCTGGATTGCTTTTTAGCGCAGCCTGGCGCGCAAGGCCGACGGGCACAACAAGAGCACCGAGTTCCTTGCCAATATCGAGATACGCTTTAGCGATGGGATCCTGGTCCTGCGGCTTTGTCTTTACCGTCCATGTCATATACAGCAATGTTTTCGCGCCTGAGCTTCTGATCTCGGCATCGAAAAGGCGGATGTGTTTGAACATCGACGCCTTGTCCGTAACCGCAATGTTGCTAAAATCTTGCAGCACGACATGTGTCCAACCGCCCTCCCGGATCTTCTTCAGCGCTGCACCATTGTTCCAGTGCCATTCGAGCCTCGCGCCGCCCTTGGTAACAGACTCAACCTTTATACTCAGCGGCTTCTTGGCTTGCCCAGATAAGGATTTTACCATTGCAGGAAGGTCGTTTCCATGGGTGAAGCTGTTTCCAATGAACAGCACCCTCAGGGGCGCGGCTGAATTTGTCGAAGTATCAGCGGTCTTGTCCGCCAATCCAGACATTGGGTTTACCAGCCATGTCGTTAGCATTAACAATGCTGCATAATGATTCAGATTTGTCATTACTCTCTCCCGATTAGAAGCGGCCATGCATGTCCATCTATTATCCAGGCAGCCGAACGGTGCCAATCATGCGCGCTGTAAAGCGTCGCGTGAATTGGCTGGTTGGGGTGCTGATTTCATGATCATCGTTTCCTTAACTTTTTGATCAATGCGTCATAAGCCGCGTGCGACCCGATCCAGAACCAAACCGCCGTATTCTCATCAACGACGCAAACGGCCCGCCAGTGGATTCCAATTCGAACGGAGTAGATAGGCTCGGAGTGGTGAATGCGCTTGAACTGTAGCGAGGGATGGCGGGGATTGGATGCCCAGAATCGATAGACTTGACGAGCGAGAGAACGAACCGCCGTCGGCGCCTCACGCAGCTGCCGACGGAAGGAGTCCGTCGTTTCAGATATCATGAGCAAAATCCATCTTTCGGGTCTTGCCCCTCCGCCGTTCTGCCAACGCAACCCCCGCAAGGGTTGCGAGCTCATTCTGGGAGTTCTTGAACGACGTGTCCCATTTCACTTCGGCATCGATTTCGGCCAACACAAAACGCGCGATCTCGTTCTGTTGCTTCGAGGGCAAACCGGACACCCGGCTGATTGCTTTTTCAAGTAATGCTGTCATGTCTTAATTAAACTCTGAATCGCCTTATCCTTCAATCATTCTTTCATCCCCAACATTGTATTATGCGTCACGCATAGTGTGACGAAATTCCGCTATTTCCAATAAAACCGTCACCCCTATTATTGACGCGCAATGATTTATGAAGTCTTTTTGACGCATAGCAAAATTGGCGTGAGAGGTGATATGCGTCGCAGGTGTGGCGAAGATCAAGTCTAATGTGGATTGCATACCTCTTCAGGAAATCCGGGGACAGACTGATTGAGAGCTCCACCTACTCACCATCTCCTTATTATTAGCGTCCCACAAAGACGCTGGTTATTGGTTACGTGAGCTTCTTCACCTGTAACCACTGCCCTTACTTCCGGGGCTTTTCTCGCGCAAAAACAGCGACGCACTGGCCGGCCGTCTGGCCGGTGACTTTGCGGAACAGCCGCATGAAGTGGAAGACGTCCCAAAAACCGAGCTTATCGGCCGTCTCCTTGATCGACTGGCCAGCGGCCAGGGATTCCTTCGCCCTTGTGATGCGTTGAGCCATCTGGAATGCCTTGGGTGAGGTTCCCGTCCGGGCCTTGAACTGCCGGCGGAAATGAGCCGGACTCATGTGTAAACGCCGGGCCAGCGACGCCACCGACTCCGGCGCCCTCTCACTCCGGGTTAACTCCCTAAGGGCCGTTGCCAGAAACGGAGGCTCCCCTCTCCCGCCGTCCACGCGGTAGTGCGCCGATAGTTCACGCAGGAGATCCAGGAGCGCCGATTTCCGCCCCAGCACAGCGTCGAAGTCCTGACGCTCCATCAGTGGATCGACCTGACGCCATGCCCTCAGCACCGCCGTGGCGGCGCCCCGGATGACCGGCACGTCCGGTCCCAACCCGATGAACCGCTCCACAACCGCCGCCTCTGGCCCGTTCCACACCACCCAGCGCGTATCCCACTGCTTCCGGGGATAGTACAGTGCAGCGACCCGGGGCGTGAGCAGGATCACATCCCCAGCCTTGAGCGTGTGAGTTCCATGCGCCACCGTCTCAAGCACACCCGCCCCCGCCTCGATCGCCACCGCCGCATATTGTCCCAGCACCCGGTATTCAGAAGGCTTCAGCGTGTCTCCCTCGCGCCACCCCACCCGGTCCACCCACAACCCCAGCGCCTGCTCGCCCGCCAAGGGGGTCCTGAACCGTTCCTCGTTATAGATGCGACCCCGCTTCATGGTGAGCGATTTATACATAACGAGGCATGTTTTGTCCATTGCTGTTTATCATGCATCGTGTACCTTATGTGCATTGTGAGGATGCCACCTGAAACCAGCAAGGAGAACCCATGACTTCACGCGACCGTTATCTCGCCACACTGTTGTTCAACAACCCCGACAAGATCCCGTTGAGTCCGGGTCATGGCCGCGAATCCACCCGCGCGCGCTGGTATGCCGATGGGCTTCCCCGCGAGGTCAGGAACATCAATGAATACGCCTATCGTCAGGCTGGCGGCACGCAAACCTGGGACCCCGAGGGGCCGGGGTTTCTGATCAACGAGCGCATGATCCCCCAGTTCGAGGAGAAAGTCCTCGAGCACAAACCCACCTCCCAGGTTGTGCAGGATTGGAAGGGCAACATCTGTGAAATCGGCAACGAGTTCACCCCGGAATACCTGCGCAATGCCTCGGACTTCGTGACACGTCGCTGGATCAAGTGCCCGGTCGAGACCCGGGCTGACTGGGACGACATGAAGCGACGGTACAGGGCGACCGATCCGGCCCGCTACCCCGCCGACGTGGCCGCGCTCGGCCAGCGCCTCGCCGGGCGAACCTGGCCGGTGGCGTGGAAATTCTCCGGCCCCTTCTGGCAATTGCGCGAATGGCTGGGCTTTGAATCCCTGTGCATGATGTTCCACGATGATCCCGAATGGGTCCGGGAGATGATCCATTTCTGGCAGGAACATGTCGTCGGGCTGCTGGAGGAAGGCTTGCGCCACATGACACCCGACGAGGTCTACCTCTCCGAGGACATGGCCTACAAGGAACACGCCATGATCTCGCCGGCCATGACCCGCGAGTTCCTGCTCCCCGTCTACCAGCGCTGGGGCGATATCATCCGCCGCCACAAGATCCCGATCTATTCCATGGATTCCGACGGCCATATCGGCGAGCTGATCCCCATCTGGATCGAGGCTGGCATCAACGTCTGCGACCCGATTGAGGTGGCGGCGGGCAACGACCTCGTCGCCTTCCGGAAACAATTCGGGCGGAATATGGCCTATCGCGGCGGGGTGGACAAGCGGCTGATGGCCAAGGGCGGACGACACATCGAGGCGGAGATCGAGCGCCTGATGCCCGTCATCCGTGACGGGGGATTCATTCCCAGTTGCGACCACGGCGTCCCCTCGGACGTCGCCTGGCTAGACTACGTCTATTACGTGAAGCTTCTGGCCAGGGCCACCGGCTGGCTCTGATTCCGGAAGGAACCAGAGGCCCGTCTACACCGTATCGGGGCAGAATTCCCGGGACATACTATTACTCCGGCCACTAAATAGTCGCCGGATTAATAATTGAAAACTGCGCCCCAAGGTTTCCCATCCCCGGGTTTCCGAAGGACGATGAGATCCCTGAACCCGACATTCGTGATGCCGGAGGGCTGGGCGTAATAGCCGGCGATAAAGGTTTCCTGGTTGGTGAGGGTGACCGCCGCCAAAGTCGTGTAGCCGAGCGGAAAGGTAATCTGCCGGCTCGTGGCGTTGGTGTTGGTAAGTTCCAACCGGATCGTATGGCCATCGGTCAGCGTATTGATGGGGATCGCGAAGCTACCGCTTGCTCCGGAGACATCATACCAGGCGGCCAAGCCTATTGGTGAGGACCCCATCGCCCGTGTAACAGGTGGCGGCCCGGGCGGAGACAAGCCACAACAAGCTGGCGACGAAAATTCCTGCACAGACTATGTGGTTACAGGTCATTTGCCTATGATTATCGCACTTTTCAGCGTGATATCAAAGCATGAATAGCGCCAGAATACCTGTGAGGGGTAAGAAGCGGGTTACTTCTTCTTTGAAACCCTGGAACTCTTTACCGGCTTTTTCGCCTTGGCAGGTGTTTTCTTTGATTCACTTCTATCACTGCATCCGCAATCGCAGGCACATTCACCACCATCGCCGGCATCGGTATTGGCATAATAGATGTCGCAAAGAATTCCTATCAATTCATTGCGGGTCATCTTGGAAATGGCGTCCTTGAATTCATTGCGGGTCATGGGTGCATCTGCCTTCCGGGTCTTTTCCGTTTTTGTTTTCATGGCTATGATTATGGCAGGGGGATGAAGGGCAAGGCAATAGTGATTTCAGTGCCGGGGAGAGGCAACCTGTTCGCGTCCTAAAATCGATTTGCATCCTGAATATTTTGCCGAAATATCAGGGAAACCGTGAAAAAAAGCACGGACAAAGGGAAGTGCCAGCCGGTTAAGCCCAAACTCAACCTCACCGTCCCTCACACGCCCCCCCCTTCAAACACATCAATAATAATTCTTTCATAAATCAGCAACAATAGTATTGTCCTATAAATTGCTGTCAAGCACAACCGAGCTCAAAGGATGGTACATGAAGATAAAGTCAAACAAAATGGACGTTCCTGCGGTCAAATCGGTCATCAACAAACATGAGGGAAAAGCGGGCAGCCTGCTCGGCATTCTTGAAGAACTTCAGGAAAACGATGCACACAAGCACTTGAGCGA
>JBIKMI010000192.1:0-5534 GCA_044359285.1 Kiritimatiellia bacterium | reverse complement strand
CTTGTCGAAGCGCCGGCGCAACCCCAGAACGTTCTTGCTGAAATAGTTCAGCATCATTTCCCGGTCATCGGGATGAATCAACGCCTCCCATCCGACGATCGTATGGGGATAATCCGGGGTGATGCCGAAAATATCATCCAGAATTTCAGAAGAGACGTAAGCGCCTGTTTTAAGATCCATGACATAGATGCCCAAGCCGGCGATGAGCTGCACCCGATGCAGGAATCGTTCTTTCACCACACCATCTTGAGTCATTTTTTTGAGCATATTCCCGGCCCCTCTAGGGTGTCAATGGCGTGCACCCTTGCATCGGCGCGGGCGTTGGTTCAAGTCTGGCTCGGGCATGGCGCGAATCACCCCACTCATGAAAGCCGATCACCCGGCCGGCTCCCGCAATCCGTTTCTGCAGGCATAGCTTGCATTGATCCCGGTTTTCGTCAAGACACGGCTTGCCCTCGTAAAGCTGGTAATCCTTGCGGAATTCCGTGGGGGTTAATTGCGGCATGATCACATTGGCCCCGTAGGTCAGGCCTTCCTCGCGTCCGGTGGCCTTCATCGCCTGCAGGGCGGTAGTGGCCGCGATATTCACGTTCCGCAGCACCAGTCGCGTCACCGCGATCATATTCAGTGCCAACTGATAGACCTCGTCACGGCGGGCGGCCATCTCCGCTTCCTGCGCCGCCATGGGGGTCTGCTTGTGGACCAGATACGGCCCCATGCCGATCATGTCTACGTCAAGTGAACGGAAAAAGAGCACATCATCGGCCAGATTTTCAAGTGTTTGGCCGGGAAACCCGATCATCACGCCTGTCCCCACCTGAAAGCCGACCTCACGCAGCGACTGCAGGCACTGCACCCGCTGCTCCAGCGTCTGGCCGGCAGGATGCAATTGGCGGAACAGATGCGGGGAAGACGATTCAATCCGCAGCAGGTAGCGATGGGCGCCCGCCGCCTTGAAGCGCGCGTAGGTCTCCCGCGTCTGCTCGCCCACACAGAGCGTAATGCCCAGGCCTTCCGGCTGCTGCGCGGTTCGCGTCTCCAGCCGGATCCGCCGGACCGCGGTTTCAACAAACTCGATAAATGCCTCATCCCGGCGCTCCCCCGACTGCAGAACCAGCGACCCGTATCCCTCGTGCGCGCACCAGTGCGCGGCCTGCATCACCTCGTCCAACGTCAAAAAGAAACGCGTGATGGACGTGTTGCTCTTGCGGATCCCGCAGTAGTTGCAGTCGCAGGCGCAGATGTTGGAGAACTCCACCAGACCACGGAAGTGAACCTTGTTTCCAACCCAGGCGAAACACAGCGCCTCGGCCGCCTTGCGCAGGATCTCCACCTCGGCCTTCTCCCGGCGGCCCAGCAGGAAGGCACTCTCTTCACGGGTAAATTCCGTCTGTTTCACCAGGTCAAGCAGCGGCTTCATCGGACCCCTCCCTGACTCTGCCGGTAAATCTCAAAGGCGCCGGGAAAAGGTCTGAGCGCACGCTCAAAGATGCCCAGCGAAAAGGCAATCGCAAGACCGTAGTTCGTCATGGGCACGCCCGCCTCCTTCGCCATCAGTAACCGGGAAAGCATCTCGCGCCGGTTCCACATACAGGCGCCGCAGTGAATGACCAGTTTATACCGGGCCAGATCGGCAGGAAAGTCATGACCGCGGGTATACTCGAATTCCAGCTTGCCGCCCACATACTGCGTCAGCCAGCGCGGGATCTTGACCGTGCCGATATCCTCACCGATCGGGTGGTGCGAGCAGGCCTCGGCAATGAGTACCGGATCGCCACTCTTGAGGGAGGCAATCGCCAGTGCCCCCCGTACCATCTCCTCCAAATCCGCATGAAAGCGGGCAAACAGAATTGAGAATGAGGTCAACGGCACGGCGTCAGGCGTATCCGCCGCCACCTTCAGAAACGCCTGTGAATCCGTCACCACCAGAGCCGGGGGGCGGTTCAGCCGCCCCAGCGCCTCGCGCAATTCGCGTTCCTTGACAACCAGGCAGAAGGAATCGTTATCCAGCAGATCCCGGATCGTCTGAACTTGCGGCAGGATCAGCCGCCCCTTGGGCGCTTCCTTATCCACAGGGACCACCAGTACCGCACACTCGCCCGGCGGCACCAGGTCGGCCGCGATCTTCGGGTTGGCAATAAACTCCTCCGGCGCTGATTCCACCAGGAGCCGCCGTAAGGCCTGGATCCCCTCGCCTGTAAGGGCCGAGACGGCCAGGGTGCGAATGCCCTCGCCCTGGAGCCGGGCCATGACCTCCACCCCGGCGGGGAGCACATCCGCTTTGTTGAAGATGGCTAATACCGCAACGTGGTTCCGCTTGAGTTCCGCGGCCAGGGTCTGCTCATAGGGACCCCAGGTATTGTCGCTGGTGATGATCAGGCCCAGATCGGTGCGGGCAAGCACCTGCTTCGTCCGCTCCACACGCAACTCACCCAGCAGGCCTTCATCATCCACCCCGGCAGTATCAATAAACAGCACCGGGCCAAGGGGGAGCAGTTCCATCGGCTTTTCCACCGGGTCGGTGGTGGTGCCGGCGACCGCGGAAACGATGGACACCTGTTGATGGGTCAGCGCATTGAGTACACTTGATTTGCCCACATTGCGCCGGCCGAAAAGGCCGATGTGCAACCGATAACCTTTGGGAGTCTTATTCATTTTATTTTAGGATGGCCGAGCCGGCAGACGGCTTCGGCGGAAATCAGTTCGTCGAAACCCGCCGCGGTCAAAACGCCCTGCTCCACCACCAGGTCCCGCAGCGGCCGCCCCATACGGGTCGCCTCGCCCGCCAGGGCCGCCGCCCGCTCATAACCCAGCAGCGGCACCAGCGCGGTCGCGGCGGCCACGGTGCCCGCCACATGTGCGCGACACGTCTCCCCGCACGCCTCGAGCCCACGCACACACCGTTCTTCCAGTAACGCGCAGGCCCGGGTCAACAGATCCAGGCTTTCAAGCAGACAATCTGCCATCAGCGGCATAAACGCATTAAGCTCAAGGCTCCCCAGGGCCGAGGCCATCGTGAGGGTACTGTCATGGCCCAGCACCCGCAAGGCCGCCTGGACAACCGCTTCGGGGATCACCGGGTTCACCTTGCCCGGCATAATGGAGGATCCCGCCTGCAACGCCGGAAGGCGCAACTCGCCCAGCCCGGCGTCGGGTCCGCTGGAGAGCAGGCGCAGATCATTCGAAATCTTGATCAGGGACGTGGCGCAGGCCTTGAGCATCCCCGACACCTCCACGATCACATCCGTGTTCTGGGTGGCCTCCACCAGATTTTCCGCGCGGGCAAACCCGATGCCAGTCAACTCGCGGAGCTCCTCAACCACGCGGAAGATATACTCGCGGGGGGCTCCCAGCCCCGTACCCACCGCCGTCCCCCCCAGATTCACCACGCGCAGCCGCTCCTCACATTTATAGAGGCGCCAGCGATCGCGGTTGAACGCCTCGGCATACGCCCCCATCTCGCGCCCCAAGGTGATCAACACCGCATCCTGGAACTCCGTGCGGCCGACTTTCACGATATCCGCAAAGGCTTTCTCCTTGGCCTGGAAGGCCTCCTGCAACGCCGTGACCCGCGCCTCCAGATCGTGGAGACGCCGGATGGCGGCCAACCGCAAAGCGGTGGGAAAGGTGTCGTTGGTGGACTGGTGCAGATTAAGATCATTGAGCGGCGAGATGATCTCGTAGGCACCCCGCGGTTGCCCGAGCCATTCCAGTGCCCGGTTCGCCAGCACCTCGTTCACATTCATGTTAAGGGAGGTCCCTGCCCCGCCCTGAAGCGCATCCACACGGATCTGGTCCGCCAGCCGACCCTCCATCAGCTCGAGGCAGGCAAACTCCATGGCCTCCACCCGCCGCGCGTCGGGCCACATTCCCAGACGGCGGTTCGCACGCACACAGGCCAGCTTCACGGCCCCATAGGCGCTCGCCAGCGCCGGATGCACCGGCCGCCCGCTCAGCGGGAAATTCTCCAGCGCGCGCAGGGTATGAATCCCATACAGCGCGTCATCCGGCACCTGCCGCCCGCCCAGGAAATCGTGTTCGGTTCGCATTAGCAGTAGACGTCCCGCTGCCCGGCCTTGACCTGCTTCAGCAGCCGTTCAGCACGCTCTTTCGCCACCCCGGTCATCTCCCCGATCACCTGGTCCAACTGCCGGAAGCCGACCTCACGGGTCTGCGGCGAGGCGTAATCCATCAGGTATTCGGCAAACGTCGAAACCGCATTCGGCCCGCAATGCGACTTGATTTCACCAGGCTTGGCCATATCCATGAAATCCGCGCCCGTCCGCCCGAGCCGGTAACAGCCGGTGCAAAACGACGGAATGTAGCCGAGCGATGCCACATCGGCAATGACCTCGTCAAGGGACCGGTGGTCACCCAGTGAGAACTGGCCATTCACTTCACCCGAACTGTCCGTTGAATACCCACCCGGATCCGTGCGGCTGCCGGCCGAGATCTGCGAGATGCCCAGATCGAACCCCTCGCGCCGCATCTCGGCGTTTTCACGTGTGGACATGATGATGCCGGTATAGGGCACCGCAAGACGGAGAATGGCGACGATCTTGCGGAAATCGTCGTCCGTCACCGGCAAGGGGGGCTGGATCGAGACATCCGACCCCGTAGCCGGCTCCAGACGCGGGACACTGATCGTATGCGGGCCGACCCCGAATTCTTTTTCAAGGTGCCGGATGTGCTGCAACATGGCCAGCAGCTCGAAACGCCAGTCGCACAAGCCCAGGAGCACACCAATCCCCACATCATTGATCCCGGCCGTCATGGCCCGGTCGATCCCCGTTACACGCCAATCGAAATCCTTCTTGCGGCCCGAGACGTGCATGCGGCTGTAGGTGGCGCGGTGATAGGTTTCCTGGAAAAGCTGGTAGGTGCCGATCCTGGCCGCCTTGAGCTGCTTGAACTCCTCGACCGTCAGGGGGGCCACGTTGGCATTCACACGCCGGATCTCGCCCCGGCCGGATTTGACGCTGTACACGGTTTCGATCGCCTTGAGCACATAGTCGAACCCTTCCTTGGGGTACGATTCGCCCGCGACCACCAGCACGCGCTTGTGCCCTTGATCAATCAGGGCTTTGACCTCATTCGCAATCTCGTCCTGGGTCAAGGCGCGACGCTTGATCGCTGTATTCTTTGCCCTGAAGGCGCAATACAGGCACTCGTTAGCGCAGAGGTTCGAGATATATAGCGGTGCAAAAATCACCAGGCGTTTCCCGTAGATGGTATCCTTGACCTGGCTGGCGGTCTGGAACAGCTCGTGGGCCAGTTCCGGGCTCCGGATCGTCATCAGCACCGCCACGTCCGTATCGCTCAACCCCTGCGCCAGGGCGGCCTTGGCCAGCACCTCACGTACCCGGCCCGCATTCTCGTCCCGCAACGCAAGCAGTTGCTGCTCAATGGTTGCCTCACAAATCAACCCCTTCGCTGTCAGAATATCGCTCATAAACTCCTTGTTTCCGCTTCACTCATTCCTGAGTGCATTGGCGACTATAATAGTATTATTTAACTCGCGAACTCAATCCAAA
>JBIKMI010000088.1:0-9610 GCA_044359285.1 Kiritimatiellia bacterium | reverse complement strand
ATTAAAGGGGTCATGTTGGGAATGCGACCCATCGAGAGGCAGACACTGAGATAGGTGTTGAACCGGGCATGCCGCAGTTCGGCATCACTCACGGGCTTGCCGTCCAGACTGCCGATATCATTGGCAGGCTTAGCCGTATCGCACCCACCCTGAGGGGTAAACCAGCCAACGAACGTAATAATGACAATACCGCCAATAATCCACCACACAACCTTGTTGCGGATCATTTTATTGAATTTCATGATCATCATGATAGGTAGCCTTTCCAAATAATGAGACAAATCAACCGCCCTTATTGAGCGGAAAGCTCTTATCTCTACTGGGTTCAGGATAGGGAGTCAAGAATAGAGCGCAGGGCCCCTTCAGCCGCTATTGTTTTATGGACGGGCTCGGTGTATTGTTTATGCCATGTCAAATGAACCTGAAATTGTTTATGGACGTCAGCCTGTATGCGAATTGTTGCGGGCCGGGCGGCGTGAAGTGAAGCGGTTGGTGATGGCCAATAATGTCCGGCGCTCTTCTGCGGCCATCCTGCAGTTTCTCAAACTGGCCGAAAAACGTTCCCTTGAAATTCAATCGGTGGCCTTGTTCGAGTTGGACCGGTTATGCCGTGGTGGAAATCATCAGGGGGTCGCCGCCGTAGTGGCGGAATACCCTTATGTCGAGCTGCCGGATGTGCTGGCAGGAGCGCAGGTGCGCAAATCGCCCTTGCTGGTGCTGCTGGTGGATCATGTGCAGGATCCCCAGAATCTGGGCTCCATGATCCGGTCGGCGGATGCGGCCGGGGTGAATGGGGTGATCATTCCCCGGCATCGCGCCGTGATGGTGACCCCGGCGGTCGTCCGGGCGTCGGCCGGCGCCACCGAGCATGTCCCCGTCGCGCAGGTGGTGAATCTGCATCAGGCGATGTTGACCCTGAAGGAGGAGGGGGTTCGCCTGGTCGGTCTTGAGGGAAGCAGCGATGCGGTGCCATATGAAGAGGCTGACCTGACGGGGCCCATCGGAATTGTAGTGGGTAGTGAAGAGGAAGGCTTGGGCAAGTTAATCCGGGAAACGTGTGACGTGGTGGTCCGGCTCCCGATGAAGGGCCATGTGGGCTCCCTCAACGCCGCCGTGGCGGCCGCCATTGCCATGTTTGAAGTCCGGCGCCAGCAAGGGGCGGTGGCGCTGAAATGATGTGTGACGCCAAACTAACGGATACCCTGCTGGATGCGGCGACGCAAGGGGGGAGTTTGCCGATGGTGCCTGGGACCACTTCCCTTATGACGCTCGGGCAATTGACTGAAAACTACGAGTCCATCATCCGTGTTAAGGCTATCTATTATCCGGCTGTCTATCAATTTCTGAAGGAATTGGGACGGGGGCGGCAGGGGGTTGTTTTTCTCGGATTGCGACAAGGCGCCCGGGGCTGTGTAACCCGCCATGCAGTCAAGTTGTTCAATCCGGCGATTTATCCGAGTCCCGAGTTGTATTGGACCGATATGGGCCGGATCGCGATTCAGACCTCACGCCTTCAGGCCATGCAGAGCCCCAATCTGGTCTCCCGTGACAGTTATGAGGAGACCTGCGGGATTGGCTACCTCCAGATGGACAGTATTGACGGGGTGGATATCAAGCAGTTTCTGGATGGCACTCATCTCGCAACCACACGTGCCCGGAGCACCCCCGAGGAATGGGCCCGCTTCACCGATGTGATTTTCAGGCTCGATGGTCAGAAGGTGTGCGTGCAGCCCGGAGTCGCGATTTATATCATGCGGTTGATGTTGCGCGGCATGGAGGCGCTCAACTCTGCGGGCTATGTGCATTGCGATATCAAGCCCGGCAATGTAATGATTGATAAGCTGGGCTATGTGAAACTGGTCGATTTCGGGCGGGCGGTGCTGATGGGCGAAAAATCCAACTGGCTGCTGGGGACCCCCATTTATATGGCGCCCGAGATCCACGACCGTAAGCCACCCCAGATCCAGTCGGATATTTTCAGCGCCGGCCTGGTCTGTCTGGAAATGTTGCGGGGTGAATCGGTCTGCGACCCCTCAATGGATAAAGACGCGTTGTTGCGCTTCAAGCTGAAACTGGCCGAACGCCTGCCTGGTTTGCTGCCTGATTACGTGCGCCAGAACGAGCGGTTGGTCCATACCCTGCGCAAAATGCTCGCGGCAGATCCCCTGGATCGATTTGCATCGGTCAGCGAAGTGGACTCCGGTCCGGATGGCTTGCTTCATGTGCATAAACAACTCGTTCATGTCGGCAAGGATTCCGAGTATGGACGTGAATTGGAGTCTTATCTCTCGAAGTTAGTAATGTGAATACCCTGCGCTTAACCATCCTGCATGTGGATATGGATGCCTTTTATGCCGCCATCGAGGCGCTGGATCATCCCGAGTGGCGGGGACGGCCCCTGGTGGTCGGATCCCCGCCGGATCAACGCGGCGTGGTTGCCACCTGTTCATATGAAGCCCGCCGGTTCGGTATCCATTCCGCCATGCCCTCACGGACCGCCGGGAGGCTTTGCCCGCACGCCATCTTTGTGCCGCCCCGCATGGATCGCTATGCCGAGATATCTGCCCGGATTATGAGCATTTTCGAGGAGTTCACGCCCTTTGTTGAGCCACTTTCGCTGGACGAAGCCTTTTTGGATGTCAGCGGAGCGTTGCGGTTGTGGGGAGAGGCCGTGGCGATTGCCCGGGAAGTGAAGGGACGCATCAAGAGCCAGCTCGGACTGACGGCATCGGTGGGAGTGGCGTCCAATAAATTCCTGGCCAAGATGGCCAGCGACATGAACAAGCCGGACGGAATCACCGTCGTTCCAGTGACAGAGCCCGAGATCATGGCCTTCCTGGCCCCGCTTCCGGTGACCAAAATGTGGGGGATCGGCAAGGTGACGGGCGCCCGGCTGGAAAAGGAAGGCCTGCGGGTGATCGGGCAATTACAGGGTTTGGATATGCGCTCGATGGAGCGGCTGTTCGGGAAAACGGGCGCGGTGGATATGGCCGACCTCGCCAGGGGCAGGGATAGCCGGCCGGTGGTGACCCACTGGGAGGAGAAGAGTATTTCCAATGAGCATACCTTTCTGAACGACGAAGCCGACAGCGAGCAGGTGCGGCAACGCCTGCTGGAACTGACCGAGGAAGTCGGGGGGCGCTTGCGCAAGGCCGGAAAGCTGGCTAAAACCGCCCAGATCAAACTCCGATTCAGCGATTTCTCTACCATCACCCGGCAGCAATCCTTTACCTCGGCGCTCAATAGCGATCGCGAATTGATTGCCGTCGCCATGTCTTTATTTGAGCGTGAACATGTGGGGCGTCCCATCCGCCTGGTGGGCTTCGGGGTCAGTCATCTCGTCGCTCCCGGGCATACCCTGTCAGCGCAACAGGAGCTTTTTGTTGACCTCGCCGGCAAGGCGCAGGATGACCGGAATAATAAACTGGATCAGGCCGTGGATGCCTTGCGTCACGCCTTCGGCAGTGAGGCGATTAAACGGGGAAAATGGGAAAAAGGCACTCGGCCGTAAACCGGAGGGGGTGCCAACATATATGTGCAACCACGACATTTTTGGCAGGCAAGAGGCGACGGCCGATTCCGCGCCAGTATTTTCTAGTTTATTGAGGGCCACTATCCTAGCATTGGGTCGTCATCCCGGATGGCTCGTCGCGAAGGGTGGTGGACGGAATGCGGGATGCAGAGGAGGTTGAGAATGCGTTTCATATCTAAACTGGCGTGTCTCGGTGGGGTGGTCTTCGCGTTGGTCCTTCTTGCGGGGTGTGGTGAAAGACCGAAAATCACCTATTATCTCATCTATCCTGTGGAGGGGGCGGCTAAAGTTACGGAGGCGGAGGAGACTCGTCTCAAGTCCACTCTGGATCAGGTGGCGGCCTCCTATAAAATGGCCAAAACCAAGCCAAGTGATGTTGATATCATCCGCTATTATCAGCCAACCCCAAGTTTGACCATTGCCTTTTATGCCAAGCGGACCGACGGCAGAATAGCGGTCCACCTGATACCGTTGACCCGTGGTTTGGATCGGCGTGAGTATTATCAGAAGTTTCACCGCTCCCTGGCTAACGCGCTGTCACAGAATTTCCCCGGCCGGGTGGGCACGATGCAGGAAAAATGAGCGGGGGACAGTGGGCAGTAGGTGGGGGCAGGAAGCAGCGGCAGTTTTTTCCTTTGACTTTGCCGGCGGTTGTTTCTATACATAGAAACATTATGTATCCCAATGAGAAAGATTATGCCGGACTGGCGCGGGTCTATGACATTGTGCCGGTGTACAAGGAAGTCCTCGCTGACACGGAGACCCCGGTCTCGGTGTTGCAGCGTTTCATGAGCCGGGAGAATGTATTTCTCCTGGAAAGCATGGAGGGGGGCGAAAAATGGGGGCGTTATTCCTTCGTGGGCATTGACCCGCGTCCTTTTCTGGAGGTGGACCACCGGCAGCCGGGCAAGGGGCTGGAGGAGATCCGCCGGATCTTCAAGGGGGTCCGGGTGGCTTCGGTCCCGGGGCTTCCCCGCTTTATTGGCGGGGCGGTGGGGTTTATCGGCTACGAGGCGATCGGCGAGTTTGAGCGGATGCCTGCCCCCAAGGCAGGTCGGCCGGGATTGCGGCTGCGTAGCCGGTTCGTTCAGGCGGATCGGATGATAGTATTCGATAACATTCGCCACACGATCAAGATTGTTGTCTGTACCCGCCCGCACGAATCTCCTACTCCGGAAGCAGCCTATCGGCGGGCCCTTTCGGAAATCGAGGGCATTGAGCACACCCTTTGCCAGCCGATGGAACGGCCCGTGAGCCGCCGGATCAAGGGGGAGGTTGCCTTTGAATCCAATCTGACCCAGGATCAGTTTTGCGGGATGGCGAAACGGGCAAAGGAATATATCACCGCCGGCGATATCATACAGGTCGTTTTGAGCCAGCGGTTCTCCGCCAATGTCGATCTTCCGCCGCTTGATCTCTATCGTGCTTTGCGGCTGCTGAATCCCTCGCCTTATACGTTCTTCCTGAAACTGGGGAGCCAGATACTGGTGGGATCGTCTCCTGAAGTCATGGTGCGCCTTACGGGCAGTCGGGTGGAGTTGCGACCTATTGCCGGCACACGACCCCGCGGGAAGGATGATGCCGAGGACCGGGCCCTGGCCGATGAATTACTTTCGGACGAGAAGGAACGGGCTGAGCATGTGATGCTGGTGGATCTAGGGCGCAATGATATCGGTCGGCTTTCGGAAATGGGCAGCGTGCAGGTGACGGACTATATGGTGATTGAACGTTACAGTCATGTGATGCATCTGGTGTCACATGTCCAGGGGGTGTTGCGGAAGGAATTTGATGCCTATGATGTCATCCGCGCTACCTTTCCGGCAGGAACCTTGTCCGGGGCTCCGAAGATCCGGGCCATGGAAATCATTCACGAGTTGGAGCCTGAGCCGCGTGGTGCGTATGGGGGTGCGGTGGGATATGTGGGCTATGATGGGAATATGGACCTGGCGATCACGATCCGGACCCTGGAGTTGGAGGGGGGCACGGTCGCCATCCAGTCGGGGGCCGGTATTGTCTATGATTCTGATCCGACGAAGGAATATCAGGAAACCTGCCACAAGGCGCGGGGGATGCAGAAGGCCGTCCAATTGGCGGCACGGGCGCTTGAGTTGGAGGGAGAGGTATTATGATTGTATTGATCGATAATTACGATTCCTTTACCTACAACCTGGTCCAGATGATGGCGGCGATTGGGGCCGATATCCGGGTGTTCCGCAATGATGCCATCACAGTGGCCGCAGTAGACGCGCTGAAGCCGGAGGCCGTCGTCATTTCGCCCGGGCCCTGTACGCCGAAAGAGGCCGGGATTTCCGTTGAATTGATCAGGCGGATGAGTGGACGGATCCCGGTGTTGGGCGTCTGCTTGGGCCATCAGTCCCTCGGCGTGGCCTTCGGGGCAACGGTTTCGAATGCCAAGCGCATCATGCACGGCAAGGTGTCGCAAGTCCGTCACGATGGACAGGGCCTGTTCAAGGGGATGGGCAACCCGTTTCAGGCCGGGCGCTACCACTCGCTTGCGGTTCTGAAAGAGACGCTCCCCCCTGAATTAGTGGCCAATGCCTTCAGTGAGGATGATGAAATCATGGGGATGCGGCATGTCTCGCACCCGACCTATGGAGTCCAGTTTCATCCTGAATCCGTTTTGACGCCGACCGGGAAGCGCCTCTTGCGGAATTTTCTGGATATCGTGGCCGAAAATAGGGCCGTATCATGAAAGAGATCCTGCAGAAGTTGATCGCAGGCCAGAACCTCAGTACCCCTGAGGCCGTGGCGGCGTTTGACCGCATCATGGATGGGGACGCGACGCCGGCCCAATTGGGGGCCTTTCTCACCGCCTTGCGGATCAAGGGTGAAACGATCGAGGAATTGACGGGCGCCTGCGCCTCCATGCGACGGCATGCGGTCTTTATTGATCCTCGTGGCAAGACGGTGGTGGATACCTGCGGCACCGGGGGCGATGCCTTGGGCACCTTCAATATTTCAACCACAGCGGCCTTTGTGGTGGCCGGGGCCGGTGTTCCCGTCGCCAAACATGGGAACCGCTCCATCACCAGCAAATGCGGTTCGGCGGATGTGCTGGCGGAGTTGGGGGTGAACCTTGAGGTCTCGCCCGATGTCATGGAAGAGTGTATTCACGAGGTCGGAATCGGTTTCCTGTTTGCGCCGAAGTTGCATCCGGCCATGAAACATGCCATGGGGCCGCGCCGTGAACTGGGCTTCAGGACGATTTTCAATCTGCTGGGGCCACTGGCTAATCCTGCGGGGGCTCGCTGTCAGGTGCTGGGGGTGTTCGCGCCTCAGCTGACCGAAATGTTTGCCGAGGTCCTGAAACATCTCGGGAGTCAGCGTGTGTTTGTGGTACATGGTCAGGACGGAATGGACGAGATGACCGTGACCGGCACGACCCGCGTCAGTGAGCTTCGTGACGGGGTTGTCCGGACTTATAACTTTGACCCGCTGACGGTCATGGAAGGCTATGCCGATCTTGCAACTCTGACGGGCGGAGATCCCCAGCAGAACGCGGTGATAACGAGGGCGATTCTGAACGGTGAGAAGGGGCCCCGGTGTGAGATTGTCTGCCTGAATGCCGCCGCCGGCCTGATCGCCGGGGGCAAGGCCGCTGATTTTGCGGAGGGCTTCCGTTTGGCCCGGCAGGCGATTGACAGTGGATCCGCCTGGCATGTGCTTGAGGGGCTTGTCCGCAAGACGCAAAGCGCCTGAGATTGATGTAACGACTCCTCCTGTCTTTTTTAAGGTATGAGTTAGGTTTCAGCTTTTCTCCTCTATCTAAAATACTGCTTGTTTTTCATGCGGTAATCCTGCATATAGGGGTCTGATTTTTTGAAGAAACCATATCCGCTAATCACGGGGAAGCAAATAACGAGGAGAAATTATGATGGAAAATGAATCACTGCGCGAACCGAAAAACACAACTGTAATGCTTTTGTCCCTGTTGGTGGTGTTTGTCACGATCTGGGCCATCATTGCCTCGGTTATGGCTTCAAGCCGTCGCAAGGATGTCGATCGTCTCACGGCGGATATGTCTCAGTTACGCCAGGAGTCGGAACTGCTGAAACAGGATACCCTGCGTAAAATGGATGAGGTTGAGAAGTTGCGTCAGACCGCCATGGAGTGGACGCGTCAGCACCAGCTTCGCCTGCAGGAAGAAATGCGCAAGAAAGCGGATGACGCCGCCAAGCAGGCGCAACTCAAGGCCGATGCGGCGAAAGCCCCGGTTAAGACAGCCGTCAAATCCGGTAGCACGACGGCGGTCAAAAAGTCCACGGTTCCGGTCAAGAAGACCCCCGCCAGGAAGACAACCACGACCAAAAAGTCCACGTGAGGTTCTGTCGTTAGGGGTTGAGAAACGGGACGCTGTTTAGCGTCCCGTTTTCATTTCAAGACAATTTAGTCAGGCGAGGTGGATATGGCGGGAATTTTCAAGGCATATGACATACGGGGCATTTATGGTTCGCAATTGACCGAATCCCTGGCGAAAGAAATTGGTCGCGCTTTTGTGACTTTCCTGAAATGTAGAAAAGTGGTGATCGGGTATGACATGCGCCCGCATTCCATTCCTCTTTTCAAGGCGCTTTGTGATGGCATTACGATGCAGGGCGCCAATGTGGTTAACATCGGGATGTGTTCGACCCCGATGTCTTATTACGCTAATGGTTCGCTCGGCGCCGATGCCAGCATCATGATCACGGCTTCGCATAATCCCGGGGAGTGGAACGGATTCAAGCTGTGCCGTGAGCAGGGGATTCCCATCAGTGGGGCTACGGGGATCAAGGAGATCGAGCAATTGGTGCTCAGCAAGGGCTTTGCGGCCCCCGCCACACGTTCCGGGGTAGTTACCTCGCATGACATCGTCCCGGCCTATGTTACGCATGTCCAGAAGGTCGCTGACCTCCGGCGCCCGGTGACGATCGCGGTCGATTTCGCCAACTCAATGGGTATTTTGGAGGCCCGTTGTCTAGAGGGCATCGTGGGGATTAAACGTATTTTCGATACCCTGGATGGGACGTTCCCGAATCATGAGGCCAATCCCCTGAATACGGAAACGATGGAAGTGCTGCAGGAAACGGTGCGGCAGGGAAAATTCGATTTCGGGGTCGCTTTTGACGGCGACGCCGATCGAGCCGGATTTGTTGATGAGAAGGGTGATATTGTGCCCATGGACATTATCACGGCCCTCATCGCCACCAGTGTGCTGGAGAAGGAAAAAGGCGTCATTTTTTATGATCTGCGCAGCAGTTGGGCGGTCAAGGAAACCATCGTAGCCAGTGGGGGCACGCCTATGATGAGCCGGGTGGGGCATGCCTTTATCAAGCAGCAGATGCGCGATAACAAGGCTATTTTTGCCGGGGAATTATCCGGTCATTACTATTTCCGCGACAACTACACGACGGAAAGTTCGGCCATGGCGGTGTTGTATATCGCCAATGTGATTACCAAGACAGGCAAGTCCCTGTCGGAGCTGATCAAGCCTATCCAGCGCTACTTCGCCAGTGGTGAGATCAATTCGGAGGTGCACAGTGCCCAGGCGGTGCTGGCGGCGATTCGCCGCACGTATGCCGATGGCAAGCTCCTTGAGCTGGATGGCGTCACGGTCGAGTATGCCGACTGGTGGTTCAATGTACGGTGCTCCAACACCGAGCCCCTGGTCCGGTTGAACCTGGAGGCCAAAACGAAGGTCATGATGGAAGTGCGCCGGGATGAACTTCTGAAATTAATCCGCGGGGCTTTAATGGACTTATGACAACGATTGAGCAATTGCTTTCGGACTGGATGCGGGATGCCTTTCAACGGGCACTGCCGGAGATCACTGAGGGATGGGAGGCCATTGGAGTTGTGGCCACGACCAGTGCGGAATTCGGCGACTATCAGTGCAACCATTCAATGGGTTTTGCCAAAAGGCTGAAAAAGAATCCACGCCAGATTGCCGATGCCGTTGTGAAGTCGGCTCCCCCGATCGAGGCCGTTGTAAAACTCGAGATCGCCGGGCCGGGTTTTATCAATATCACACTGAATCAGGATTGGCTGGCCGGCAGGGTGAATGCCGTTGGAAGCGATCCC
>JBIKMI010000201.1:0-5245 GCA_044359285.1 Kiritimatiellia bacterium | reverse complement strand
GGCAAAACCGTGATTCTGGATTACTCCAGCCCCAATGTGGCGAAGCCGATGCATATCGGGCATATCCGTTCCACGGTGATTGGAAACGCCTTGGATCGCCTGCACCGGTTCCTCGGCTATCAGGTGATTTCGGATAATCATTTGGGGGATTGGGGCACTCAGTTCGGGATCATGATCATGGGCTACCGCCATTTCGCTGATTCCGTGGCGCTGGAAGCCGCCCCGATCGAGGAGCTTGAGCGGGTTTACGTCAAAAGTTACGAGCAGTCCAAACAGGATGAGACGTGGCTGGCCCAGGCTCGTCAGGAACTGGTGAAGCTTCAGGCGGGAGATCCTGAAAATCGCCGGCTCTGGCAGCAATTTGTCGAGTTGAGCCTCAAGGAATTCGCCCATATCTATAACCGACTGGATGTAAAATTTGATCTCATGCGGGGCGAGAGCTATTACAATGACCGCCTGCCCGGCGTGGTTCAGGCCTTGCTGGATCAGGGGTTGGCCCGCGAGAGTGAAGGGGCGTTGGTGGCCTTTCTGGATGAAGAGAAATTGCCTCCCTGTATCGTGAAAAAAACAGATGGCGGGTTTAATTATGCGACGACCGATCTGGCCACCATTCAGAGCCGGATTGAGGAGTTTCATCCTGACAAGATCATTTATGTGACGGATGAGCGGCAGCAGAATCACTTCCGGCAGGTATTTGCCGTGGCCCGGAAATTGGGGTGCAAGACGCATTTGGAACATGTCTGGTTCGGGTTGATGCGCTTGCCCGAGGGCACGTTTTCCACCCGCCAGGGGAATGTGATCAAGCTGGAGAAATATCTGGATGAGGCCGAGGCACGGGCGCTGGCCGTCGTCAAGGAGTCGAGTCCTGAGATGCCGGAGGAGCGCCAGGCGAACATTGCGCGGGCGGCGGGAATCGGGGCGGTGAAGTATACGGACCTGAGTCAGAATCCCCAGAGCCTGGTGACCTTCACCTGGGAGAAAGCGCTCGCGTTGGATGGCAATTCGGCGCCCTATCTCCAGTATGCCTATGCGCGGATCGCTAGTGTTCAGGACAAATATCGGGATCTGTATCCTGGTCAGGACCCGGCAAAATTCCCGATTCTACTGGGAGAGCCCATTGAGCGGGTCCTGGCGATCATGATCCTGAGATTTCCCGAAGCCGTGGTGCGGGCGGCGGACAGCTATAAGCCTAGTATCCTGGCCGACTATCTCTATGAATTAGCCTCCGCCTATAGCACCTTCTACCAGAATGTGCCATTCCTCAAGGCCCCGGAAGGGATACGCGAGAGCCGGGTGCGCCTGTGTTCGGCCGTTGCGAAGCTGCTGCGCCAGGGCTTGAAGTTGCTTGGAATCGAGACGCCGGACCGGATTTGACGGGTTTTCCTGAATGCTCCGCGCCGTCAAAAGCGTTCAGGTATTTTCAATGGGCTCCTTTTGTGATTCGTATAGGCGACTTCGAATGGTTTCGCGATTATCGGAGGTGTGGCCCCATGCCATCAGGTTGGATGTCTTCACGACTTCGGCCAAGGTAACGCCAACTTCTGCTTCACCAGCCACAACAATGCTGGCACCTGCGCGGCGCAGTGCGGGTGCGTCACGTAGATGGGCGCAACGAACCAGTACGTGCAACTCGGGATTGATCAGGCGCGCCTGTGTGATGATTTCGGCGGCGTATTCAACATCGGCGCTCAGGATGAGACTCCCTGCTGTTTCCAGACCTGCCGCCACGAGCGTTCCGGGCTGTCGTACATCTCCATATAACGCGGAGTGACCGAGACCCTGAAGGTGACGTATGGTGTCGAGGTTGAGGTCAATAACTGTGATTTCAGCACCACGGTTTATGAGAAGCGGATGGACGATCTTTCCGACCGGTCCGTAGCCGACGAGAATACACCGGTTCGGATTGATGGACAGAGGCCGGCCTTCTGTACCCTGAATGTGCTGAATATTTACGGATGATGCCCACTGGCGAGCCCAGCGACAGGTATAGGGGTTCAAGGCAATTGAGACTATTGAGGCGGCTATGAGCGCATTCCACCCGGCTTCAGTGATGAGATTGAGCCCGAGAGCGACCGAACCGAGGATGAAGCTGAATTCGCCCACTTGAGAAAAGGCTGCCCCGATCGGGACAGCGGTTGCCAGAGATCGGCCAAGGAGCCGCACGGTCAGTAATGTGATGAGCGGCTTGACGATGATCACCACAAATATGACCAAGGCGATAATATGGGGGACTTGCATGAGGCTTCGTGGGTCGAACAGCATGCCGACTGAAACGAAGAAAAGCACGGCAAATGCATCGCGCATGGGCAAGGCGTCATTGGCCGCACGGATAGAAAACTCCGAGCGACCAACGGCGAGTCCCGCGAGAAAAGCACCTAAAGCCATGGACACGCCGAAAATCTTGGCCGAGCCAACGGCAATTCCCACGGCGAGGACAAGTATCGCCAGTGTAAAAAGTTCTCGTGAACGGGTTTTGGATATGCCCTCCAGTGCAAAGGGAATGACCCATTTTCCTAACACAAACACGATTGCAATCAGGCAGGCTATTTTGAATCCTGCCAGACCGAGTAAAGCTCCTGCTTTCTGCTCAAATCCGCTGGACGGGGTAAAGATAATAGGGAGGAGGAGCAGAAGTGCGACTGTCAGAATGTCCTCAACAACGGTCCAGCCGATGGCGATATGTCCTACCGGAGTGTGAAGATCTCTTAACTCGGTGAGCACCATGGCCATCACAACAGTGCTGGCGACCGATATGGCCATCCCCAGAATGAAGCCGGATGTCCATGTCCATCCCATGAAGTGAAGTAGCACAGCCAGCGTGATCGTGGACAAGCCGCTCTGTATGAGCGCTCCGGGTACCGCGATGCGCCATACGGCAATCAATTCGCGGAAATGGAATCGCAGTCCGATACCAAAAAGCAACAGGATGACTCCAATTTCTGCAAATTGTTCAGCAATGTCATGGTTGACGACGATGCCCGGTGTGAATGGTCCAACCATAATACCCGCCAGCAGGTAGCCAATAATGGGGGGGAATTTAAACCGGAGGGCGACATAGCCGAAGACCAAGGCGCCGGCCAAGCTGACTGCAAACGTAACCAGTATGTTGAGTTCATCCATGTTCGGAATTCCGTTCAGGTTGAGTGGTCATGTAAATAGCTTACTGATGATAAAGAAACCGTTTGGTGGGGTTCTTCTGATCCAGCAGATCCAGCCTCAATTGATCTTCTTCGCGGTCAATCTGGTCTGGGGTTGCCCCGAGTTGAAGAAGAATCGCAGAGGTCATGGCAAAGGCCACTTCCGCTTCTCCTGAAAAAACATGATTGGCCCCGGCCAGATGGAGCGTGTGCAGCTCTTTCAGATATCCGGCATGCGCCAGGATATGAATGTCAGGGTTCAGCTCCCGCGCATGCCGAATAATATCCGGTGCCGAAGGAATGCCCGGGGCGCTCAAGATCAGGACACCTGTGCGTGCGGCGCCTGCCCGCTTCAAGGTTTCCAGGTGAGCGGCATCCCCATACATCACGGCAATGTTTCGAGAGCGCAGGTGATCGACTGTATCCAGGTTCATTTCGATGATCGTAGTGGATATATTGTTTTTGCGCAGGAGCTGAGTCAACGTCTGTCCTACCGGGCCATAGCCGACAATGATGGCGCGATGCGATGGCAGCACATCGGGAGCCGCGTTTGGCGAGGGTTCATCAAGATCGTTTCGCCGGTTTGCCCGTCGATTCAGTAGGCGCCAGAGTGTTGGCCGTTGCGTCAGCCAACGTTCAGCGGGTTCTGCTAAACGGAAGAGCAGGGGGTTGATCATGAGTGAGAGGATGGATGCCAGAACGAGCGCATTTCCTGTTATGGCAGGCAGAACCCCTAATTGACTTCCCAGATTAGCAAGAATAAATGAGAACTCTCCGATCTGGGCTAAGGATACGGCCATAGAAAATGCAATTCGTGAAGGATATCCCAGAAGTAGTATGGCAAGGGTGGCAATGAGAGGCTTGGCAAACAGTACGATTCCCAGTGCCGCCATCCATAGACTGGGCTTTTCCAGTAGATGGACGGGATTGAAGAGCATGCCGACTGAGACGAAGAAGACGACGGCGAAAGTATCGCGCAGGGGCAATGCTTCCGTCGTGGCCCGCAGGTTGAAGTCTGAGCGGCCGACCACCATTCCCCCGAGAAAGGCCCCGAGTGCCATGGAAACACCAAAGAAAAGGGAAGCGCAGACCGCGATCCCCAGCGCAGCTACTAGAATGGTAAGGGTAAATAATTCACGGGATCGCGTGGTGGCAATATGCCTTAATAATAAGGGGATGAACTGGCCGCCGAGAAAAAACGCAATAAAGATCAGGAGTGAAATTTTAATGAGAGAATACCCTACACTCCAGGAAAGGGACGCAATACCGGTCTGACCCGCGCCGAAAATGGTAGGCAACAACACCATGATCATGACGGTGAAGAGGTCCTCCATTACCAGCCACCCGACAGCAATATTACCAGCCGGAGTGTGAATCAAATTATTATCCGATAAAATCCGGGTAAGACTCACGGTGCTGGCTACGCAGATGGCCAGCCCGAAAACCACGCCCGCTTTCCAGTCAAACCCCAATGCCATGGCGGCCAGTGCCCCAAGCGAGGCAGAACTCAGGCTTTGGATCAGGGCGCCGGGGAGGACAAGTCGCTGGACGCCCAGCAGTTTTTTAAAATTGAACTGGAGGCCAACCCCAAACATCAGGAGGATAATGCCGATGGAGGCCAGTTGGTCAGTCCATTCCCGCTTGGCTGCCGAGTCAGGGGTAAGGGTGGTGACGATGATGCCCGCCAGGAGGTAACCAGCAACGGTCGGCAACCTCAGGCGCTGCATGATATAACCGAAAATGAGGGCAATGGTCAACCCGAGTGTCAGCGTCAAAACGAGATCCATGCTTCCCATTTATTAGAAATTCTGCCATTCAGGTTCATTGGCGAAAATCCACCGGTAGTAATCGCGACCTTCCAGTTCCGTGGCGGCGGCCTCATCGGTGATGACCGTGCAGCGGGGGTGCAGTTGGAGGGCTGATCCTGTCACCATGGAGGTAATAGGGCCTTCTGTCGCCTTGGCCAGAATCGTGGCCTTGCTTGCGCCGGTTACCAGCATCAGGGCGCGTTTTGAGTCCAGAATGGAGCCGACACCCATGGTGATGGCGCGGCGCGGGACTTTATTGATGTCATTATCGAACATCGCGGAATTTGCCTGAAGCGTGGA
>JBIKMI010000232.1:0-4492 GCA_044359285.1 Kiritimatiellia bacterium | reverse complement strand
TGCCCGATTCCAAGAAGCTGGATATCGATGCCACCCCGTTCTTGAATGGCCTCCTCATAGCGGTGACATTCGGCCGCCAGATCAGGGGCTGTGCCATTGGGCAGGTAGGTATTCTTCAGGTTGACATCGATCTTGTTGAAGAGGTGCAGGTTCATGTAGTGCCGGTAAGAGCAGGGATGATCTGCTGGAATTCCGATATATTCGTCCAGGTTGAAGGTGCGGCAGCTGGCAAAGCTGAGCCCGTTTTCCTTGTGCATGCGGGCCAGATGCCCGTAAACAGATTCCATGGTGCGGCCGGTGGCCAGTCCCAAAACAAGGTCCGGCTTGCGCCGGACCTCGATGGCAATCACGCGGGCGACCATTAAGGCCGCCGCGTCACTATCCGGTTGAATGATGATTTCCATGCTTAAACGCTCTTCCTTGTCAATTGTTTGATTTTTTGCTTAAATCAGCTTGCATGAGTATCATTTGGCCCGATGTTTTGCACGAAATATTCAAAACTTTATGCGGTTTTTTAATGCGAGACATCCGCCGTGCGCACCATCCTCCAAATGGTGTGCGAATGTCAACTGTTGAGTGGTGGACAGTCCCGGAGTTACAAGGAGCGGGTCGCTATGGGTAAGTGTGTTTTGAGGGTTTTGAAATGGTCCTTTGTGGTTTCCGTAATCGCGCCTGGGAGTGCATGGGCGGCTGAGGCGGCTACGAACCTGGTCTCTGCGGCCGACGTTGAGACGGCGAATGTCTGGTTGACCTTCGGGCTTGACCGTCTCAGTTGGTTGCAGGGCGGGTTGATGGGGAATCCGCTCTGGCAATATCTGGCCGCACTCATTTATGTGGTTCTGGCGATTTATGCTTCGAAGTGTGTGGATTATCTGGTCCAGGCCAGGTTGCGGAAGCTTGTGGAAAAGACCAGGACCGACATTGATGATTTCATCCTCGACCTGGCGCATGGGCCCATCAAGGTGATTACCCTTGTGGTCCTGTTACACATCGGACTGCGCGTGTTCGCATGGCCGCAATGGGCCGAGACGTTTATTTCAGACGGTCTGAAGATTGTTGTGGCCGGCTCCATTACTTATTTGCTTTTGAGGCTGGTGGATGTGGGCATACAGGCCTGGCAGAACCGGGTCCTGGCCGCCGGTGACGCAGTGCTCGATATGCACCTCTTCCCTGTCATCCGTAAAACCTTAAAGGGGTTTGTCCTTATTGTCGCCGTGCTCGTGACCATGCAGAACCTCGGCATGAACGTGACGGGGCTCCTGGCCTCCCTGTCCATCGGAGGTTTGGCGGTGGGGTTGGCTGCACAGGATACGCTCTCGAACCTGTTTGGGGCGGTGGCACTGTTTGTCGACAAGCCGTTCCGGATCGGAGATCGCATTCAGTTTGAGGCGATAGACGGGGAGGTGGAGGGTATCGGGATGCGCAGCACGCGCATTCGCAACCTGGACGGGCATCTGGTGGTGGTGCCTAACCGGACGATGGCCAACGCCAGTCTGACCAATGTGAGCAAGCGCCCGAGCATCAAGACCATAATGAATATCGGTCTGACTTATGACACATCGGTGGAGCAAGTCAAGCGGGCGACCGAAATTCTCAAGGAAATCTATCAGCCCCATCAGCGTACAAAGGACCTGATCGTCAGTTTCAATAAATTCGAGAATTCATCGCTCAATATCCAGGTGGTGCATTGGTGGAATGCAACGGATTACAAGGAATACCTCGAGGCCATGCAGCTGTTTAATTTGGAGATCAAGCGCCGGTTTGTGGCGGAAGGGATTTGTTTTGCGTTCCCGACCAACACGGTCTATGTGAAGCAAAGCGCGCCCGAGTGATCTTCAATTTGAAAAAAGACGGCGGATAGAAGGGTTGTTAAAACAATGTTTCAGGGAGGTCTCAGCGGGCGTCTGCTGACGGGATCTCCGTCAAACTCCGGAGTATCTTCTGATGTTCCCGGGATGTTTCGTCAGGAAAATCCTTTATCGCTTTTTCGAAATAGGCACGCGCCTCTTTATAGGCCAGCGCTGACTGCTCCTGTCTTCCCGTTTTTTTCAAAATATCCCCGATCCGTTTGGCATTGAGCCCCAAAATCATTTCGCGAGTCACCCAGATGCGCTCCAGTGGATCAAACTCACGAGAAACGGACTCTTTCTCGATCATCATCATGAATTGCCTGAAATAGTCTACAGCCTCACCAGTACGGCCTTCCTTCAGGGCCAGATGGGCCTTGATCTTGCAGGTTAATACCTCCGCATGCGGATGGTTTCCCCCCAACGCTCCACTTTCCACCACGTTAAGCGATTCGGCATACTTCTCAAGGAAGAATCCCATGTCCAACAAGTATCCCGCCACCCTCCGCCGAACGCCCGCCTCCTTGCTTGCATTCCCCATCTGTGCACACATCGCGTAGACCGGCTCCAACATGCCGGCAGAAGGATTGGTCAGCAACATGCCATAAGTATCATCGATCAACATCATGACCACCCCATCCGCCACCCCTTTCTGCCGGCTGGCAACCAACCGCTTGCCAATCTCCTCTCCATTGCCTCGCGCCTCTGCCGTCTTAACCCATATCTTCGCCGCCGCTTCCAGTATCGCCCGTCGGCCGGAATTTGTGTCCATGAGTTCCACGCACAGGGCGTCCCCTCTATCAGGAAGGGCCTCTGCCACCAAGTTCAAACCACGCACCGCATTTGCATCAGGAATCCCTGTTAACTTCTGTCGGTACAGGGTCTCAGCCTCCTTGACGGCTCCATTGTGGATCAATAATCTCATGCGCAACTCGCACAGCAACCCTTGCCTTTCGGGGGAATCGGGGACAAAACCCTCGATGAAGGCAGGCATCTCTCCTGCCTGTTTCCATGCACCATTGCCAATCAAGGAATTGGCCATGCGCCCCGCCAACGCCAGCGCCATTCCCGCCGGCAGTTTGGATATATGGACTTCTGTCTGCTTCAGGATATTTTCCACCCGCCCGCCTGCGCACTGACTGTCAACATAGGCGGCATAGTAATCCACAAAGCAGCCCATCAACTCCTCCCGCTGCTTCGCCAGTCGTCCGTCACCGGCCATTTGAATAATCATGGTGCAAGCCCCCTCCTGGTCTCCGCCTTGGACCATTAGGTTCGCTTTGTCCATGACGCTTTGAACAGTGACTTCCGGACTCTTGCGGCACGACACCATTCCCGTCATCATCGTCACAACGATCATTGCTAATAATGCTTTCATCAGCTCGCTCCTTTACGCATTCATGCAAATCAGTAACAGGCCTCGATAATATCTCCTTCTCTCCCCGAAAGGTCAATCTCCTTTTGCCGGAGTTGCGCTAGGATTATGTCTCGACATTCTGCAAATGAAAGAGTTTAAAAAAAAGCGGCCGACAAAATGGTTTCGGCTTCATCTGCCCAGGAGCGTGAGAGCGCCCGGCCGCTGGGGAGTAAAACCATCAGCCGGCGCGAGGCAATTTTGTAATTCAGGGCGACGGAGGCGTAGCGGTCTAGCAGATGGGATGGGGCGCGGCGGATGACGGCAATCAAGTCGTCCAGCAGATCCAGAGGTTCTTCGGCCTGTGGCGCCAGCACAAATTGAAAGAGGGTGTCCGGATGCTGCAGGATGGCCTTCTCGATAAAGGTGGCATGTGCTTCCCCCTGCGCGAACAGGTTTCCTCCTTTAAAAATATAAGCGCGGCGGTTCTGTGTTCCCGAGCGTGGACCTTCTTCCGGATTCGTCACGGGGATCTGCTCAGGGAACAGGTCGAGCTTCCGCCCCACAAATTGAGGCGTCGGCACGTCTGAACGGAGTTTAGGGTGCTGTGCGATCAGGGCTTCAATGGCTTGAAACGCTGGTCGGTCCATGGTGGAGGTCTGCGTGACGGCATAGGGGGGCAGAGGGTAGGCCTGTATTTCCCACTCCTGTTGCCGATCACGCAATTCGGTGCCGGGCAGCAGGAGGGTTTGCAGGCATTGGATGTTGGCGCCGGGCAGCTTCAAGGCCCAGTTCACGGACTGTTGCACCTCTTTGGCCTGCTGCAGGGGAAGCCCGTACATGATGTCGACCGTGACCTTGATCCGGCGTCGGAGCAAGCGGTTGATCCCGGCATCCAGCCGCGCCAGGGAGGTGGGGCGTCGGATCGCCTTGAGGACGGCGGCATCCCGGCTTTGGATGCCGACTTCAATATCCACAAAGCGGGCGGCCTCCATCAGGTCCGCCTCCCGGTCGGTCAGGCGTCCGGCATTGAGTTCGGCAAAGAACGAAAGCGTACCTTTGCGGTTAATGGCGGCCAGCCGGGTGAGGAGCTCCTTGAAGCGGGGATGCGCATTAAACGTCGGATCCACAAAGCGGATTTCACGGGCGCCCATCTTCTGCAAGACGGCAATGCGTGCCAGGATGTCGGCGGGGCTGAGGAACGACATGGAATGACGCAGATGAGGGTAACGGCAATAGGTGCACCGCATGGGGCAGCCCCGTGAGGTCTCAAGGTAGGCCATGCCTTTGG
>JBIKMI010000189.1:0-5607 GCA_044359285.1 Kiritimatiellia bacterium | reverse complement strand
AGCCACGGGCTTGTTGGCCCCAAAGGTCCAGGCAAGACCAATCCCGAATTTTGAATTCGAATTACTCTTCCGCCAGTCACCTGTCAGGTAATAACCATAATCGGCACGAACGGCCATTGAGTCAGAGAGGTGATAGAACAGGCCGGCGCCGGCCCGCGGTGTCGTATCGTAATGGTCATTTTCGCCAATCTCCTCGCCATAGCGGAGAACGCCATAACCGAGGGACAGATAGGGGTCCACTTTATTCCCGCTGGCCATGTGATATAAAACATCAACAGCGGCGCCTACCGCCCAGGTATCAGCGGCACCGGTTTCGGATTCCAGCCGGTCAACGTGTTCCGGTGAACCGGATGCGTAATCAGTGAAAGTGTTTCCGGTTAACCGCGGCATCCAGGTCAAGGATCCTTCGATTGAGAACCTGTGCGACAGGGAATAATCCAGCGATAGCGTACTCAGGCCGGCGTCATTGACAACCGCATCGCCCTCAGTGTCGAGTTTGCCAAGCCCCAAACTGACGGTCCAGCGATGTTCGACGCCATTTTCTTCCGCACGTACGGCAGACATTGACAAAGCAAGCAACGCAACACCGACCCATGCGACTGAAACAGATCTTATGATATTCATGATCCCATCCTTAATGAGGAACGTCTTAGACGACCTTGACCAGACAATAGTTCTTTTTTCCCGCCCGCATGACCAACACACACCCGTCAACCAACAGGTCGCCCGTGATCTTCCCCGCAGGTTCCGTTATCCGGATGTTATTGATGTAGAAACCGCCTTCGTTCACCAGCCGCCGCGCCTCCCCCTTACTCTTGCAGAGCCCTGACACCACCGCCACATCAAGGAAGCCGGCATCCAGAACTGAAGCCAAGGATAACTCACGGGAGGGCACATTCGCAAACACTTTGATAAGATCATCCGCCTTCATCCCCTCCATGGAGCCCCCGAACAAAACCTGGCTGGCTCGTTGCGCAATGGCGAGCCCTTCCGCCCCGTGTATCGTCCTGGTCATCTCATCCGCCAACGTACGTTGAGCGAGACGTTTTTCAGGAGCCGTGACCAGCTCTCCGGCAATGGCCTCAATCTGATCCAGGGGAAGAAAAGTGAAAATCCTCAAGAACCGGATCACATCCGCATCTTCTGTCCGGACAAAAAACTGATAGAAGTCATAATACGAGGTGCGGTTGTGATCCAGGTAGATAGCATTGCCTGCGCTCTTGCCGAATTTCTGGCCACTGCTGTCACAGATAATCGGGAACGTCATGCCAAAGGCTTCACCCCCGCGCTGCTTGCGGATCAAATCCGTTCCGGCGGTGATATTCCCCCACTGATCGGACCCCCCGATCTGGATACGACAGCCCTCCTGATCCCATAAATGCAGGAAATCATAAGCCTGGATGAGCTGATAGCTGAATTCGCAATAGCTCATGCCCGCTTCGCTCTCCATGCGGGCCCGCACGCTCTCCTTGCCCAGCATGGTGCCCATCCGGAAATGCTTGCCGACATCGCGGAGAAACTCGACGTAGCTGAAGCGCCCGATCCAGTCGTGGTTGTTGACAATCTTGGCTGGCGCGGTTTTGCAGTCGAAATCCAGAAAACGCGAGAGATTCTCCTTCACGCCCACCAGGTTGCGCTCGACATCCTCGTGCGACAGGAGGTTCCGCTCGCTGGATTTCCCGGACGGATCACCGATCATGCCGGTGGCCCCTCCGGCGAGGGCAATCACTTTGTGCCCCGCCCGCTGAAAATGGGCCAGGCCCATAATGGTGACGAAATTCCCGACCTGCAAACTGCTGGAAGTCGGATCAAAGCCGGCATAGACGGCGGTGGGCGATTCCACCAGCTTCATAATATCGGGACTGGTGACGGCGTCAAATAGCCCCCGCCCCTTCAATACATCAATGACATTCGTCATAACTGCTCTCCATCTAAAAAAACGAGGCGCCCCGTTGGTTGTCCGGCGCGCCTCGTCACTTCATTACTTAAACAGGTCTCTACCGGTCACGGCCGCCGGATTTCTCACCCGGGCGCCATTCATCTTCCTTGGCACCGAAAGCGGCGTCAAAGGCCCCGGCCAGATCAACCAGATCCTCACCCGGGCGCAACCCTTCGAGCATCTCGTCTTTCACGACAAAGTCTTCATCCGAGACGCTCGCCGCCTTGATGCTCAGACCGATCTTGCGATCAACCTGGTCAATACGAACGATACGGGCTTCGACTTCCTGACCGACCTTGAGAACATCCTTCACCTTCTCCACGCGATCATCGCTGATCTGCGAGATGTGAACGAGCCCGTCAATGCCTTCCTCGATCTCCACGAAGGCCCCGAAGGAGGCCAACTTGGTGACCTTGCCCTTGACCATCTGGCCGATTTTGAGGCGGGCGGCAATCGTCGACCACGGATCTTCCTGAGCCTGCTTGACACCCAGGCTGATGCGTTGATTGTCGGGATCGACTTCCAACACCACGGCCGCCACTTCCTCGCCCTTCTTCAGGACTTCGGAGGGGTGGTTGATCTTGCGGGTCCAGGACATATCCGAGACGTGCACCATTCCATCAATGCCCTCTTCAAGTTCCACGAAAGCACCATAGGAGGTCAGATTGCGCACCTTGCCGCTGACGCGGGCCCCGATCGGATAACGCATGCGGACGCCATCCCAGGGATTCTCCTCAGTCTGACGGATACCCAGGGCGATCTTCTGCTCCTCGCGGTTGACGTTGAGCACCACGACATCGACTTCCTGCCCAACGGTAAGGACATCGGACGCGCGGGCAATCCGCTTGGTCCAGGAAATTTCCGAGACGTGAACCAGACCTTCGACGCCCTGTTCGATTTCGACGAACGCGCCATAAGGAACCAGGTTGACCACTTTGCCACGCAGACGACTGCCCACGGGATACTTCGCCTGGATGTTCTCCCAGGGGTTGTTGCTCCGCTGCTTCAAGCCGAGTGACACGCGTTCCTTTTCCAGATTGACATCCAGGATGACGACTTCGAGTTCATCGCCCACCTTGACCAGCTCGGTCGGGTGGTTGATGCGGCCCCAGCTCATATCGGTGATATGCAGCAAGCCATCCATTCCGTCGAGATCCACGAACACACCGAAGTCGGTGATGTTCTTGACCGAGCCCTTGCGGACCTGGCCAACCTTGATCTCGGTCAGCAGTTCCCGTTTGCGGTCGCGGCGACGGTCTTCCATCAGCTCACGGCGCGACAACACGATATTGCGGCGATCGTCATTGATCTTGATAATCTTGAATTCGAGCGTCTTGCCAACGAGGGCATCCGGATCATGAACCGGGGTGACGTCAACCTGTGAGCCGGGCAGGAACGATTCCACACCACCCACATCCACAATGAACCCGCCCTTGACGCGGCTGCGGATATCGCCATTGACGATGCTACCTTCCTTGTAGGTTTCAAGGACCTGGTTCCAGTGCTCCTGCTGTTCGGCCCGGCTCTTGCTGAGCATGACCATACCTTCATCATCTTCAATGCCCTCGAGCAGGACATTAAACACATCACCGGGTTGGACCGCAGTGATATCCGGGAATTCACTCGCGTGAATCATGCCCTCGGATTTGTACCCGATGTCCACAAGGACTCCATCCCCGCGGACTTCCAGGACTTTGCCGGGAATAATCGATCCTTCGGTGAATGTTTTCAGGGTTTCGTCGTACATCTGAGCCATCTGGGCCCGGGCGGCGTCTTCGACCACCGGCGCAGCGCTCTTCTTGTGCTTTTTAGCCATATCTTACTTTTCGTTGTTTATGTTCACTCAGTTACACGGGCCAGCGGAACCGGAGACACCCCCGGAAAACTCCTCTGCCCACCGACTAAGAACCGCGGATAATCCTCAATAACCCCTTGCGGCGCAAGCACAAAATCAGGGTGCGGGAAGAACAGTCATGATTTTAATTGTATTCTCAACAGGATTGCACCTAAGCTTGAGAAAACCGATCAACTCATCCACGGAACAGGACGCATGAATATAACTTTCACCCCAAGAGAGCGGTTGCATCAATTCGAGTGGGATTCCCAGACCCAGCAATGGGACCGGCCGGTTCTGGACCGGGCGACGATCAAGGAACTCTCCGAGCGGAGCACGTGGAACGGCCTGTTCCGGGTCGGGCGTTTTGTCCTCATCCTCACGGCCTGCGCCGCGACGACGGTCTGGCTCAGCCGGAGTGGCGCCTGGTGGATGGCGATTCCGGCCCTCTATCTCTACTATTTCTTTTACGGCTTCTGGGTCGCCATCGGTCACGAACTCCAGCACAAAATCGTCTTCGCCAGCCCATTCGATCGAGCGAGCGCGGTCATCTACTTCATCGTGCAGACCCTGATGTGGAACAGCCCCCGCTATGCCCGGGTGTCCCATCGGTTGCACCACCGGTACACCATGGTTCGCGGCATCGACCCCGAAACGCCCTGGCCTGAAGTGATTTCCGCTAGATTTGTCCGGAACTTGCTCCTGGGCTTGTTCGCCAAAATTCTCGTCGTGGGCGCCCTGATCGACCTGGGGCGCAATGTGTACGCCCAGATTCTGCGGGCGATCGGCCGGAAGGACCGGATGATGCGGGAGCACTGCACGCCCGACGACCTCCGCGCCATCCAGCTCGAATCCGCAGCCATCCTGCTCATTCACACGAGCATTGCGGCCTTCGCCTTTGCCTTCGGCCGATGGGAGCCGATTGCTTTCATCACCCTCGCCTGGCAGATCGGAAGCCCGATCGAAGGCCTCTGGCACCTCACCGAACACATCGGACGCCTGCAGGACGTGAGGGACCAGCGGCTCTGCACTCGCTCCATCCGCGTCGGACCGTTGATCCACATGCTCTACTGGGGACTCGATGACCACGTCGACCACCACATCTACCCGGCGATCCCCTCCCGTAACCTGCCGAAACTTCACGCCCTGATCGGAAAGGATCTGCCGGAGCCTCGGAACATCATCGGCTGTTGGCGCGAGATCTACGCCATCGCCCGCGAAAAGGACCGGAACCCGACCCACGAGTACGTACCATTCCCCCTGCCCGATCCATCCGCATGACGCTAGGAAGCGGGGGCGGAAACAAGACAATCCGGTGCTGGGGATAAGGGAGAGGCACGAGTGGCAATCTGGATTTTTTCATCTCCCCATTAGTGGTCAATCTTTTTCGTCGAGCGGAAGTCGCGACTCGTTAATGAGCGGAGCAACAGCAGCAGCAAGACCTCCAGCACCAGTACGGATATCAGGAAGAGAATCATCCGGCCTGCAAAAAGGCGCAGGGTGCGCTGGCCCGGAATCAAGGGAACACTGTAATGGGCATAGAGCACCGCGGGAATCGTGGCGATCACCAGCAGTACCAGATAAAGCGGGAGATGAGTCCGGAAATCGAGAAAGGTCGCCAGACTCGCCCCTGACCGGTTCAGAAAGAACCAGCGGGCATATTGAGCCACCAGCACCCCCAGTAATCCAACTGACAACACCAACTGGAGCAGGTCGCACACCGGTATGTCCCGCCCATTTAGCTGGAGCGCCGGGGCCTGCAGGAAAGGGAACCGGACGGTGAGCAGGCCATAGTCATGGGTAAAACTATCCAATGCCAAATGGGTGCCCAGGC
>JBIKMI010000188.1:0-5620 GCA_044359285.1 Kiritimatiellia bacterium | reverse complement strand
TTGCCGTTGTCTGTCTGATTTTATTCAGCCTCTTTCAGATCTCTCAACTCTTTGCCGCCCAGGAAGTGTTGGACTATGCCGCCGGGCGGGGCGCACGCGCCATCACGGTGGGCTTTAACCGGTTTATGGTGGAAAAGACGGTCCGGGTCGGTGCCATCGCCAATGCCGGACGCATGATTAATCCCTCCTATCAGGGCGGCCCTGCGGCGGAACACGCCCTGGAGGCGGCCCGGATCCCGCTTTATCTCGGGGCCGAGAATGAAGGACAGCTGAGGGCGATCCTCGATTACGAGCGCTGGAATACGATCAGTTTCGGGGCTGCTTCTTTCATGGGTGACGGTACCTTCCGTTTCAGCGTGCGGCAGGATATGCCACTTACCAACAATCCCTTTTGGCGTGCGATCACTACTGATTCTACGCTTAAGTTGAGCGGAGAAAATCAGCTGGACGAACATTTCACCCTCTATATGGAGGATGCCGGATGGTAAGTTCTGGTCATTGCACGCGCTCGTCCCGTTCCGGGCAGGCCATGATTTTCATTATCATGCTGGTGGTGATCCTGACCTCGTTCGTCCTGTGGAATTTTGACCTCCATAAGGTGGTCTATATCAAGAATATCAGCCAGAATGCCGGGGATTCCGCCGCCCTGGCGGGGGCGCGCTGGCAAGCAATTACCCTGAACCTGATCGGCGATCTGAATGTCATGCAGGCCGTCGCCCTGACCCGGGGCGAGACCAATGAAGCGGCAGAGATCAATGAGCTTCAGGCGCGCCTCTGTTATGTCGGGCCCATGATCGGATTGGTCGTGGCGCAACAGGCGGCCAAGAACAACGGGATTTTCAACAATGAGTCTTACGCCAGACGGCTGCGCACGCATGCCGAAGAGGTTCTGGAGTACCGGGCGTTAGGCGGGGATGGCCGGATGATGTTTACCGAGCCCTATTCCAACGCCTGGGTAGAATATTCCGCCATGATTCAGTCGGTCGCGGAGGGGGGAGTGGCGGTGGGCCCGGATAATGCCCGTCTCTATACCGACTATTCCGGGGGGCATATTCTGCTCACGCCGGCTTTTTATGATGCGGTCGCCGGGACGGACTGGTGTTGGTTTTTGCATAATGCCCACGATCTCCTCAACACATATTTGGATTTCCATTCCTGGCCGGCATTGCCTGATATTATTCGTAACCCCACGCCGATGAACTCTGAATATTTCGGGCTCGGGCTGCAAATTCAGAACCAGATCGGGGATGCCCGCGGGGTGTCGCAATTAAATCAGGCACGGGCGGACCGCGGCTTGTCCGACCAGGAGATCGGGACCAACGTCGAATCCGTGGTGGCGCACTGGTACTGTTTTGACCCCGGCCTATGGGGGACGTGGGATGCCTTTTCGGTGGACGGGGAATACTCTTTCCCGGCCGCGGGTCCTGTGAAAAAACAATATGATTATGCTGGCGCGGATGCCGCCACACGGGTGCTGGCGGAGTCACCCCGGTTGACGCCGGGTGCGGGGAACAACAAGATCACCTGGACTGCGGCGGCCAAGCCCTTTGGGTATCTGACTGTCAATGGGGATGATGTCCGTCCGAATGAATTCGGGCTGGTGCTCCCCTCCTTCCGTGATGTGAGATTGATTCCCCTCGATACCTCTTCGGCACCGGCCGGGGGCGCCTTCAATCTCGACTGGCGTGATCATATCGAAATGCATTTGCCGGGATATACGGATGATTTAAAAACGTATCATCCCGGGTATATGGCGACAGGCGAAACGGTCCCCGGTTGCTGGTATTGCCTGCAACTGGTGGTGTGGGAAAATCCCCTGTTCCGCCAGACGGGGATTGACTGGTTGAAGGAATACAGCGATTCCTGTCAGACCCATGGGGGTGGCGGGGGTGGCGGTGGCGGCGGCAGCAGGAGGGGCCACTGATGAATTTAAAATCCGGACAGGCCTTGATGGAGCTCGTGGCGGCCTTGGTGGTCATTCTCGTCCTGGTTGCCGGGACGATTCAGATCTGTTCCATGGGGGTGAGTCATTCCCGGCTCATGATGAAGGCGCGCCAGGAAGCCGGGCAGAAGGCCATGCAGGAGGCGTCCCCTTTTTCCGGTCCGGAGTTTATTGCGGCGTGCACGCCGGGTGCGGATAACATTGCGTTTTCAAAGGACGATGGGGTCGTGCCGGGCAACGTGGCGTTGTTGAATATGGGAATCGTTAACTATGCTCAACCCGATGAGTTGAACCGGCATTGTGAGAATAATGCCGTTACGGTTCTCGCTAACAGTTCATACCCGCAGGAGTTGTTCGGATTGGTGGATGGGGAGGCCAGTACCAGCGTGCCGCTCATGCCGATTATCCGGCATCTGCTCTACCAAAGTGATTCCGTGGAGTTGCAAGGGAAGGCCTGGATGACCTGGACAAAGGGAATCTATTGAACCGCACCCGCATGGTCTTCGCGATGCTGCTGGCGGCCTGCCTTACCGCCCCGGTCCTCTACGCCCGGGTCTTTACCGCGGGGCGCTTGGATTTGCGTTATCCGGCCACCTTCGGCCGGCTGATTTACCAAACCCTCATGGAGATCAATGGCGGGAAAGCAGAGGTGAATGTGGTGGCGTGTACGGAGGGCCCCACTTTGTTGGACGCGGCCTTGAGGGCCCACCGGGATCCTGCGATTCAGGTGGTCTCGATTAATGCGGGCGAAGATAAGCCGCCCCTGCTAGTGACGGTCGTTCAGTCTCCCTCCGACAGAGACGCCTCCCGTCCGGCGCAGGCGCGTCATGGGCTCGCGGATGTTCCGGTTCCCGCTGACGGAGTCATCCTGAGCACGATGAGAAGCGGGGATACCCGTACCACCTTTGAACGGCTCAGCTCCCGGCAGGGGGTGGACGAGGTGATCCGGTTTTTTGAGGAGAGAATGGGGCAGACCGGGTGGACGAAATGGATTAACGCGGGCGAGGGGAGCGGCTTTTCATTCTATATCAAGGGGGCGGATGTGTGTGTGGTACGGGTGGTGGCCAAAGAATCCCATGGCGAAACCGGCATAACCTTGCTACATAAGCAGGGTGCCGTCAAATAAGTGACAGGAGATGACCTTCATGAAGCAACGTATGGTGTTGATTATTTCGGTGGTGGTGGGTTTGCTGGCATTCGCCATGACGCAACGGTATTTTCATGTCCGGATGGCGGAACTGGACAAGGCGAGGGAGGAATTGCTTTCCAGCGAAAACCGGGTCGAAGTCATTGCGGCAGGGCGCGATCTTCCCGCCGGCACCGTTCTGATCAAGAAGGATCTGGGCTCCAAAAGTATTCCCCGTCGCGAAGTGACCAAGAATACTGTTCTGGTGGCGGACCAGGAACGCGTGTTTAATAAAAAACTCAAATACAGCATGGATAAGACGGAGACCCTGATGTGGTCCTATGTCGATGTTCCGTCCCGGCCGGGCTCGGGGTTGGCGCCGGTGATTTCCAAGGGGATGCGGGCCATTTCGATTTCGATCAATGGTGCGGCCGGGGTCAGCGGATTGGTGCAGCCCAATGACCGGGTCGATGTGATGGGTTCCTTTACCTTCCCCTCCCGGAAGGATCCCGAGAAGACCGAATGGGTGACCCTTACGATTTTACAGGATGTATCTATTCTGGCGACTGGCCAGACTCTGGGGAAATCGGAGTTGGGCGATCGGAACAAGGCGGCGACCGGCTACAGCACGGTGACTGTTGAGGTCACCGCGCGCGAGGCTGAACTGCTCGTCTTTGTCGAGAATATGCGCGGGCATCTGACGCTGTCGCTCCGCAATCCCGAGGATGCGAGTTATGAGAAGAATCTTCCTGAAGTCGACTTCAGCAAACTGGAAGAAGAAATGCCACTCCTGAACACTTATCGCCAACAGGTCATCCGCCGTAAGGGTGTGCTGTAATTGGGTGGCGGATTCCTCACGGAAAGCTCTCTCCATGTATCTTGAAATTCAGAATCCAGATGGAAGCCGGAAGCTGATGGAGCTCTCGCCGGGACTCTATTCGATGGGGGCAGATCGGGAAAACAAGATTGTGTTGAAGGGGAACGGGGTGTCCGGTCGGCATGCGATTCTCAGTCTGCGGGGGAGTTCCTGCTGGGTGGAAGACCTTACCTCCGGAGCTACCCAGATTGATGGGGTCCTGGTGCATGGACGTGCAGAGGTCATTGAAGGCCAGGTGTTGCGTTTAGGCTCGATCGAGTTGAAGTTTTGTTCCATTCTTCCGGCGCCTGCGATCAAGGATCCCCCCGCGATGCCCGCCGTGCCGCCTCCTGTCCGGACCACGCCCACGCCGGTCATTCCACCTGCGGTGGTTCCCGGTGGGGAGCGTGATGAGCGGCTGATGGCCAAGCGGCAGGCCGTCAAACAGCAGATTCATAAAGAGCTGCTGGAGCGGATGGATATCAAGCGCCTGACGGCGGCCCATGTGGATGAATCCGAGCTTCACCGGCGTGTGCTGGAGACGGTGGAAGGGATTGTCAAGGATGTGTCCCAACGCCTGCCGGCCGATATATCTGCCCAGTCTCTGATCAAGGAAGTGTACGACGAGGCCGTCGGGTTGGGGGCGATTGAAGATCTGCTCGCCGATCCGGACGTCACCGAAATCATGGTCAACGGCCCGCAGCATATTTATGTGGAGCGCCGGGGGCGCCTTCAGCTTACCGACCGGACGTTTGTGGATGAAAAAACGGTGTTGGCCGTGATTGAGAGGATTGTATCCCCGCTGGGGCGGCGTATTGATGAGAGCCAGCCTTACGTGGATGCCCGGTTGCGGGATGGGTCCCGTGTGAATGCCATCATTCATCCCCTTTCCCTGATCGGGCCCTGCCTGACCATCCGTAAGTTTTCCAAGATCCCCATGACGTCCGATGATCTGCTCCGGTTTGGCACCTGGACCCCTGAAGTGCGTGACTTCTTAAAGGCCTGTATTGAGGCCCGCAAGAACATCATTGTGGCCGGCGGTACCGGTTCGGGAAAAACTACCCTGCTGAATGTGCTGAGCAGCTTTCTTCCGCCCCATGAACGGATCCTGACGATTGAGGATGCGGCCGAGCTTCAGCTCAAGCAGCCGCATGTGGTGTCGCTGGAATCACGCCCCCCGAATATCGAGGGGAAAGGGGCGGTCACCATCCGGGATCTGGTGCGCAATGCCTTGCGCATGAGGCCGGACCGGATTGTGGTAGGGGAGTGCCGTGGCGGTGAAGCCCTGGACATGCTGCAGGCGATGAATACCGGGCATGACGGATCGTTGACGACGATTCATGCCAATACGCCCCGTGATGTCATTTCGCGCATGGAGACCCTGGTGTTGATGTCCGGCCTGGATCTCCCCATTCGCGCCATCCGGGAACAGATCACCTCGGCGGTGGACCTGATTGTGCATGAGTCGCGGATGAGTGATGGCTCGCGCAAGGTGGTTAATGTGACGGAAGTGGTTGGGAGTGAGGGGGAACGCACCACCATGCAGGACATCTTTATCTTTGAACAGACTGGGCTCGGGGCCGACGGGAAAGTCCTTGGCCAGATTGCCCCCACGGGCGCCATTCCCACGTTTCTGGATGATTTAAAAGCGCGGGGGGTAGCGGTGGATTTGGCTATCTTTGACAGGAGCCGGCGC
>JBIKMI010000187.1:0-5635 GCA_044359285.1 Kiritimatiellia bacterium | reverse complement strand
CCGTCCTGGCAGATGGGAAACGAGTGACCAGTGTCGAGGCGTACGGGTACGGCAGGGGGTTTGGCTTCGTGTTCGATACGTTCCTGCCCCTGCTGGCGGATCTGGATCGTCACGCGCGGGCTGGCCGGAATGTTGTGCTGGTTTGTCACGATTGTACGTCCACCGTGCCGAACCCGGCCGGGGAGGACTGGCTTCGTTATGAGCCACGCCTACAGTCCCCAAACAGCGGGAAAGCCTCCATTCGATTACGTGTGCGGGAATGGGCCGATCACGTCTTGTTTGTGGGGTATGACGTGAGCGTTGGGAAGGATGGCAAAGGTCGCGGGGCCGGGACACGGACCCTGTATTCGGCGGAAGTACCGCATTGCATGGCGAAAAGCCGGACAACGCAGGAGACGATTCCGCTGGGGGATGTTGGGGAGGCAGTTTGGGGGGAGATCATCCGCTGAAAGCGAATGATCATGGTTGTTGGGGAGAAAACAAAAGGGAGTCGCGGCACGGAGTGCCCCTCCCACATTAAAGAAAGGATAGGACGATGGCTTTGATTGAAGAGGGAACGTATGAAGGGTTGACGGTGGCGGCGAGCATTTATGAGGCACCAAGCGGGGCGGTGATGTGCTCGATGGTGGTGGATGTTGGCGGGGCGCATTTGAAGGGCGGGATTTGTCTGGTTCAGAAGGATGGGACGCTCAGCGAGCGCGGGTTCAAGGATGTGCAGTCAATTTTCGGTTGGTCGGATTGGGATTGGGCGAAGTGGGATCAGGATCCGGAGGCTTTTGCCGGCGCGGCCGTGCAAGCGGTTGTTGAGACGGTTCAGGGTGAACGCGGGGAATTCTCGTCCATCAAATATATCAACCCGCCCGGCGGAGGCCAGCGTTTGGAAAAGGCGAATGCGAAAGGGTTGGCTGCAAAGTATGGTGCCAGGACCCGGGCGTTGTTTGGTGGTGTTCCGTCCGCACCTGCTGCAGCGAGGACACCCTCACCCCGGCCCTCTCCCCTGAAGGGCGAGGGAGAAGAGCGGGGAGTGAGAACTCCACCACCGCCCTTCGACTCCGCTCAGGGCAGGCCCCCTACTCCACCGCCAGTTATGGCCGTTAGTCCGTCCACGATGGAGGAATGCTGGGATCAATTCTGCCAGGTCAACAGCGGCAAGACTGAGTTGGAGCTTTATGACCTGTGGCCGAAGTTCGTCAAAGAGGTGACCGGCAAGACGCAGATGGAGGTTACGCCTCAAGGCTGGGGCAATATCCGGGACGCGATCGGTGGAATGTTGCCGTATTGAGTTGGCATCCGGGGGCGCGCGTATCCGGATCAACAACACGCGCGGAGACTTTCACATGCAGGAACTTTTGATTGAGAAGATACGGACGGATGGCGATGTTCAGAGCCGGGAGCGGATCAGTGACGATTACGTGGAGGAACTGGCCGACCTGATCAAGGCCGGGCAGAAACTTCCGCCGGTAGATGTTTATAATGACGGAACGGACATCTGGGTTTCGGACGGGTTCCACCGGATCCACGCCCACCTCAAGGCGAATAAGCGGACAATCCGCTGTGACGTCAAAAAGGGAACGAAGACTGCCGCCATGTTGGCGAGTTGCGCGGCCAACCAGTCGCATGGGCTAAGGCGGACGAATGCTGACAAACGGCGTTCAGTGGAATTGACGCTGAAGTTAAAGCCGGACTGGAGTGATCAGGCCGTTGCAAATCACGCCGGGGTACACGTAAATACCGTCGCCCTGACGAGGCGTCAACTCCCACAAAATGTGGGAGTTGAACGAACCGGAGTTGACGGTAAAAAGCGCAAAATTCCGCCGCCACCCGGCACGCCGAAGTCGACAAAAGATGCTAAGCCGCAAGAGGATACACTAAAGAAGACTCCGTCGCCGCCCTCGGGGCAGACGGGAGTGGGCGGGGGACAGGGGGAAACACCCTCACCCCAACCCTCTCCCCTGAAGGGCGAGGGAGAAAAACGGGAAGGGAAAACTCCGCCACCCCCACTTCAACCGAAAGAGCGCCTCGACGAGGTCGGAAAGTCGATTCCGGATCACCTTTGGCCGCTCTGGGATCGGGGCGACGAAATAGCCAAAATGGCGTCCACAGTGACCCGTATTTCTAACCAAATCCGCGAAATGCACGATGAGGGGGATCTGATCATTTTGGACGGCAACGGACAGGCTATTGTGGCCGCGCTCGAAACTGCCAAGCAGGCGCTCAAGGCCAACATACCGCATGCCGTTTGTCCATACTGCAAAGGTACACTTTCCCAACACTGCCGATTCTGCAAGGGGCGCGGGATCGTTGGAGAATTCCAATACAAACACGTCCCGCAGGAGTTGAAATCATGCATGCACCTTTAACTGATGAGCTGGAAAAACAGGTTGAACGGGAACATTGGAGAAATGCCTGCACGCAAATCCTGACGCACGCTCAAACATTGGAAGCAATCGGATCTAAACTGGAGTTTGATTTAGACCAGATGGCGGCAGAGTGCCAGCGGTATAAGACCGCCCTTGAAACGATCAAGGCCGACAACACCGATCCGGACATTCAAGATCTGTGTGACGATGTTTTGACGGACCCGGCGGAGGTGCCTACGTGAAAATGCGGCCGTACCAGGACGAATCCGTGCGCCGGATTGAGGCTGAATGGCAGACAAACAGGTCAACCCTGCTTGTCCTGCCAACTGGTGCCGGGAAAACCGTCACGTTTGCGGAGGTGATCCGCCGCGCCTTCCCGCGCCGCGCCCTCGTCCTGGCACACCGCCGTGAGCTGGTTTATCAGGCATGCGACAAAATTGCGGCCATTACCGGCTGGCGTGTGGATATCGAAATGGGCGATTCACGCGCTGATATGGGTTGCCTGTTTGGCGGGCCGCGCGTTGTGGTGTCCACCATCCAAACCCAGTCATCAGGTGGCGACGGGGCCGGACGGATGACCCGCTTTGACCCGCGCCTATTTGGCGTGGTGGTCGTGGATGAGGGGCACCATAGCACGTCTCCGCAATGGAAGCGCGTGTTGGATTGGTACACGAAAGGTAATCCCGATATCCGCGTGCTGGGTGTCACGGCGACGCCGGATCGGGCCGATGAGGAGTCATTGGGGCAGGTTTATGACACCGTGGCATTTGACTACGAAATATCCGACGCAATCAAAGACGGCTGGCTGTTGCCTGTTGTACAGCAGATGGTACACGTTGAGGGGCTTGATTTCTCGCAATGCCGTACCACGGCGGGGGATCTGAATGGATCCGATCTGGCGCGGGTGATGGAATACGAAGAAAACCTGCACCGGATCGTTGCCCCGTCCATCGAAATTATTGGCAACAAGCGCACGCTGGTATTTACGGCCAGCGTGCCCCACGCCGAGCGCATGGCAGAAATGTTTAACCGACACCGCGAAGGCATGGCCGCTTGGGTGTGTGGTGAGACGCCTGAGGATGAGCGGAAGCGGATTCTTGATGATTTCAAGTCGGGCCGCGTCCAGGTGGTGTGCAATTGCGCCGTTCTGACGGAGGGGTTTGATAATCCGGCCGTCGAGGTGGTCATCATGGCCCGCCCGACGAAAAGCCGTTCTCTTTATGCCCAGATGGCGGGGCGCGCCCTGCGGCCCGCAGACTCGATTGCGCACAAGCTCAACAACCATGAAAGCGGAGATGATCGCCGGGCACTGATTGAAGCCAGTGAAAAACCCTCCGCGCGCATTGTCGATTTTGTCGGCAACTCCGGCCGCCACAAACTCTGCACATCCGTGGATATCCTCGGCGGCAAGGTTTCCGAAGAGGTGCGGGAGATGGCAATCCGCAAGTTGCAGGATGGCCAGCCCCTTCGGGTGGATCAGGCTCTTGACGCGGCTGCCGAAGAGGAACTTCGGCAGAAAGAGCGGGAGGCGGCTCGCCGGGCCCGCCTGACGGCGCGTGCCAAGTTTTCAACCCAAACCATCAATCCGTTCGACGTGTTCGACGTCAAACCCGTGGCCGAACGCGGATGGGACCGGGGGAAGCAACTGAGTGAGGGCCAGGCAAATGTGCTTCGCAAGCAGGGCATCGACCCGGACACCCTCCCCTATGGTCAGGCCCGCCAGATCCTCAATGAACTCTTCCGGCGCTGGGATGCGGGGATGTGCACGTTTGGCCAGGCGAAAATCCTCCGCAAGCGCGGCATGCCCACCGATGTCACTCGGGCGGCGGCAGGCCAAATGATTGACGGGATCGCCGCGAAAGAAGGATGGAAGAAAAAGGCGGTAGCATGAATTCCGGATGGATCAGAGTGAGTCGGGCGGATCCCTGTCCGGTGTGCGAAAGACATGACTGGTGTTCGGTGTCAGCGATAACCGGCGCTGTGTGCTGTATGCGAATCGCATCGAATCGGTCTATCGGGAACAGCGGTTGGCTACATACGGATGCCGACGTAACCGCTCCCCTGCCCCGGCCAGTCTCGACGGCCCAGGTCAGAGGCTACGAGCCGCCGGATTTCAACGCCGCCCTGTGGTGGCAGACCGTACGCTTTGTCATCACCTGGAACCACATGGATTCCTGGGCCAGAATGCTGGGCCTCCCCATTGACGCCCTGGACGTAATGGGGGCCTGCACTCTGGGACAGATGCTCGCCTTCCCCATGTTCGACGGGCACGGGCAAATCTGTGGGATTCGCACGCGCAATCGGGATGGCTCAAAGCGGGCGGTCACCGGCAGTCGGGCGGGTGTGTTTCTTTCCCCATTCTATGAAGGCGACGAGCCTCTGGTGTGTGAGGGCCCAACCGATGCGACTGCCGCCCTGGCGCTGGGGTTCTGGTCGATCGGGCGCCCCTCCTGCACCGGCTCCGAGCGCCATGTGGTGGACACATGTCGGCGGCTGGGAATTAAGCGCGTGACGATCTGTGCAGACGCTGATGGGCCGGGAATCGCCGGGGCCAAGAAACTGGGCGATGTGTTACTGGCCGCAAAGATCGGCATCCGCATGGTGACTCCCTGCGGCCACAAGGATTTGAGGGATTGGTTCAAGGCCGGGGCCACGCGCGCTATGGTTGACGCGCAATGGTCCCAAGCGGAATGGAGGGAAAGATGAATTCAGGACTACCACGCTTATGCAGGGAGGCGACAGGATGAAATCGCCGTCGTTCCCTTGCTATGTAAACAACCTGCTCGGAAGCGGGCGAGTTGCATCCATGTCGAATGCCGAATTCGGAGCCTATTGGCTGTTGCTGTGCCGCGCCTGGAATGAGGACGATTGCGGCCTCCCCGATGATGACGACATTCTGGCGGCATGGTCACGCTGCCACGGTGACTGGTTGAAACACAAAGCCAAGATCCTCAGGTGCTTCAGAGCTGAAAACGGGCGGCTCTACAACGACAAACTACTCTCCTGTCGCGCGGATCAGAAATCTTATCGAGAGATGTGTTCTCAGGCAGGAAAAATCGGAAATGCAAGGCGATGGGGTGGCAATCGCCACCCTATCGCCACCCTATCGCGACCCGATCACGACCCAATCGGGGTCGCATCGCTTTGAGATTGAGTCTGATTAGTCAGGGGGGGGCGTGTGGATAAAATCTTAGACAGGTTAGATGTAAGGATATCCCCCTTCACCAAAAAAGAAAAACTCATGGGAATCAAAATAGAATACCTACCGACCCGCC
>JBIKMI010000186.1:0-5665 GCA_044359285.1 Kiritimatiellia bacterium | reverse complement strand
CGCACCCAGATGAAATGGGCGCTGGCCGATCACTACACGGTGTCCCTGGCCGCCAGCCGTGAGGAAGCGCTGGCCGGGGCGGCCGTTCAGGCACCTGAACTCGTATTACTTGATCTGGGACTGCCCCCTTCCCCGGACGAACCGACCGAGGGCTTGCTCACCCTCTCCTCGCTGATTTCTCAAAACCGTTTCCTGAAGGTGATTGTGATCACCGGACAGGGAGAGCGTGACATGGCCTTGAAGGCCATTGGCGATGGCGCCTATGATTTCCTGACGAAACCGGTTGATATGGACGAGTTACGAATCATCTTGAAACGCGCCTGGTATGTCTCCCAGCTTGAACGCGAACACGATACCCTGCAAAAGCAGATGACTAAAGCCGGGTTTGAAGGCATGATCGGCTCAAGCCCTGAAATGCAGGACGTCTTTCGGATGATCAGGAAGGTTTCCACGACCGAGGCACCGGTCTTGATTCTCGGGGAAAGCGGAACAGGTAAGGAGATGACGGCCCTGGCCCTTCACCGGCTCAGTGCGCGGGCGGCCGGACCGTTCGTCCCCATCAACTGTACCGCGATCCCCGAAAATCTATTGGAAAGCGAATTGTTTGGCCATGAGAAAGGGTCCTTTACGGGGGCACACGCCCAATGCAAAGGGCGGTTTGAGGCCGCGCAAGGCGGGACCTTGTTTCTTGATGAAATCGGGGATTTGCCGGCTTCGGTGCAAATCAAACTTTTGCGATTTTTACAGGACAGGATGATCGAACGGGTCGGGGGTCGGGGCTCCATTGAAATCAATACGCGGATCCTGGCTGCGACCAATAACAACCTGGAGACCGCTATCCAGGAAGGGCGATTCCGGGAAGACCTCTACTACCGGCTTGCCGTGGTCGTCATCCGGATGCCGCCGTTACGGGAGAGATCCGGGGATATCCCCATTGTCGCCAAAGCCCTGCTTCACAAACATGCGGCGGAAAACCAGCGGACACTTTCCGGATTCACTCCTGAAACGATCCGTTTGATGAGCTCGTATCCCTGGCCCGGCAATGTCCGTGAATTGGAAAACCGAATCAAACGCGCCATCATCATGACCGAGGGTCACCAGATCACTTTAGAGGATCTCGATCTCTCCGGATCCCTTCCAGATAAATCCGGAAAATCCCTGAAGGAGGCCCGGGAAACACTTGAACGGGCAATGATCTTCAAATCCATTGAGCGGAATTCGGGAACCATCAGCCGGGCGGCCGAAGAACTGGGCATCAGCCGCCCCACCCTTTATGAACTCATGACCAAGCTGGGCATTAAGAGAAATGAATTGAAAGGGCTGGATTCACCCGCTCAACCTTAATGGGTTGAACCATCCAAACAAGTTCGACCGGGCCCCTATTGCTGACCGCCGCAAACCGGCCACAGCGGCAGCACACTGCTCTTACTGCTGCGGGTGATGGTGCCGGCCACATCCGACCCGAACCATACCACCCAGGCGTAAAACGGGTCACCCGCATAGGTTGTACTGGTCCAGTAGAAATTGGTCACCACCCCGTTGAAAGGATGCCCCGGCGAAAACGAGCTATTGGTCTGCCCCTGATCCACCAGACTCATCAATTCGGCCCTGTTCGGCAATCGCCAACCAGTGAGGCCCCCATAAGCCAGTGTATGACAGTAACTGACGGCTGTTGACCAATTCGTTAGAGACCCCATCATATTCGCATTTCGAACCCACATCAGCCCTGTTAAATTATCCAAGACCACATTCGTATCTGCCAAAATAGCAAAACGGGGAGCAGGCAGGGGAATGCCTGCCTCTACCCACCCGTCATCCCCCGCCTGATACGAAAAAGTCTGACCGGTCTTCGGCACCGGAGCGGCGAAATGAGTCGGGTAGCTACTCCCCGTGACACGGTAAAACATCGGCACGGAAACGGTGACAGTATTACTGCATGACTGGATATTCTCCAGTGATCCATAACTGGACCGCCAGCTGCCGGTTCCAGTGATGGCAGAGGCCCATTGCACATCGTAATAGAGATTTGTGAGACCGTTTGTCCAGGTCAGTTCTCCGGACCCGGTGAACGCGACAATATCGGGTGATTGCGCCAACGCCAGGGATTCACCACTCAACACACCCACGACCATAACCGCGCGCAGCGCTCTCCATCCCATTCTAACCGGCTGGTTCATCTCTGACCTCCTTTCACACTCGCCCTCCCACTCTATCTCTTTACCCACCCCTTACCCGCATGGAACCTGCCAGATCTTAGAATGTCTGTATGTCGGGGAATCCCTGAAAACGCTCTTCCAAATCCCTGACACCCGGCAAAGAAAAGGGCAGCACGAGAAGTGCTGCCCAAAAGCAAACGATGCACATTTGCTTTTCAACCGTTCATGCGACGCGCGATGGCCGCAATTCCGGTCAGTGCCAGACCGAGCAAGGTCACGGTCGAGGCACCATCAGGAACGGAGGTCGAGGACTCCGCATCATGCGAGAAGGGAGCAAACTCAACCATATCAGTGGTCAACATCTGATCTCCCCTGACCCGCGCACCCGCCTCGCCAGCCGACCCGGCCGCAACCTGGTACAGGTCGAAGTGGATCCCGTAGCCGGGGTCCAATCCGCTGACGTCCACAGCAAAACTCTGCCAGTAGAAGCCGCTGTTTGCCGCCGCTACGGGATCACCGGGATCATCCTGCACATTATAGGCCAAACACTGATTATTTGCATTATACACGACATTGAACTCCATGAAATAGGTTTCAAATATTCCATGGGGCGCGAGCTCACTTCCGATCGCCGTCGTACCAGGCAGTAAGGCATCCGGGGGTCTGCCCCAGGCCATATCTGCAGCCACATTGTAAACCGCACCGTTGAAACTAAACGTCCCCACCGACGGCGCCGGTGAACTATTGGCTGTTTTTGGATATAAGGCAGCCGAGAGGCGATACACCCCAGACAGGGTGGAGTCACTGTCAGGGCTTAACAATGCGAACACATCAAATGTGTTTGCATTAGCGGTGGTGGTTCCATTCACATAGGTTCCCCCGCCGATATCCAACTGAAGCGTCGGAATAGCTTGAACCGACACTCCTCCGAACAGGACAACCGCCATACACGCGACCCTGTGAAGAATCCTGCAACGGTCTATTAATAATGATTGTTTCATGATTCACCTTCTTTCCGCACTTACACTCTTCTATTCGTTTTTATTCAGCTTGAAATGTGCCAGTCTATCCTCCGAAGCTTTCGGTTTAACACTCACCGTTACAGCACTCTCCATTGCAAGAGGATATGCATGCCTGATTCGCCGCGATGCGAGCCTGGTTACTCAACAGGCGTGTGCCGTACGGGCGGCTTTGTAAGGAAATCCGACACTCATCCAAATCATCCCGACCTTTGTATTTTCGCTTGGCCGTTCTTTTATGATCTGTTATTAGGGCTGAGGAGGAGTCATCTATGGAACACTCTAAACTGTTGGGTCGATTCTGCCGTTACGGCTTGGTTCTGCTTGTGGCATCCGGCTGTTCAAACGCATACCGACAAGACCGGCATATGAAACGTGCTGACCGGTATTTTGAACTTAAGCAATACCAGAACGCCTCGATCGAATACGGGAATGTCTTGCAGCAGAACAATACCAACATTGCCGCCCTTTGCCGATTGGGCCAGTGCAGTCTGGAACTCAACCATCCCGCGCAAGCCGTCGCCCTGGTCCTCAGAGCCGAGCGTCTCGAACCGGAAAATACCAACGTCAAAGCCATTCTGGCACGCATGTACCAGGTCAACGGGCATCCTGCCAAAGCGCGGGAACGGGCGCTGGCCGCTTTCTCTAACGGGACACGACCACTCGAGATGTTGACCATTGTGGCGGAATCGGTTCAATCCCGAACCGAGGCTGAAGCCGCATTGCGTCTGGCCAAAGCCGCACACGATCGATTCAGCACCAACGCAGACTATCATGCGGCTTCGGGTCTTCTGTCATTGCGGCTGGGCGATACAAAGTCCGCCGAATCCAGCTTTCAACAGGCATTGAGTATTGACTCCGATTTTGCCCGGGGATATCTGGGATTAGCCATGCTGCACCAGATGAAAGGCGACAGGGATCAGGCAGAACAAAACTACAGAAAAGCGGCTGAGATTGCCGGAATCCAATCCCCTGAAATGGTTAAATGGGCATTCTTTGAACTCCAGGCCGGAAAACCCGAGGAGGCGAAACGCCTCTTCGAAGCGATCGCGGCGGCAACCCCACGAACCCCGTTTGCCTTACTCCAGTTGACTAAGATCGCCATGAGCCAGCGTAAATTCGAGGTGGCGGAAAATACCGCCGACCGGATTCTCCATCAGTTTCCGAATCATATCGAGGCCCAGCTTCTGCGAGCCCAGTCCAAGCTGGCCAGTGGCAAATCCGCCGCCGGGCTTAACGATTTGAAACAAATGGTCGTTACGTTCCCGCAGGCAGGAGTGCTCCGTTATGAACTCGCGCTGGCGCTCATCAACGCGGCCGCTCCTGAAAAGGCCATACCGGAACTCCGCACGGCCCTCCAGCTCAACCCGGACTACACCGACGCCGCGTTGTTGCTCGCCGATCTTTCCATCCGCACCGGCGATGCCCCCGCCGCCATCGTGATCCTGAACGATCTGTTGCGGAACCACCCGGACAGGGGACGTATCTATGTGCTGCGCGGCGCCGCCCATCAGGCGCTCGGGCAACTTGACCTTGCGCTAAATGACTATGCGGAACTGGCACGGCTGGATCCTAAAAGCCCCCAACCTTCCTATCTGACGGGGTTAGTCCTCCTAAAACAGAGAAATCGTGAGGCGGCGCTCCGCGCCTTTACACAAGCCTCGATATTGGCACCCGGCTTCGCCCTCCCGCTGGCCCAACTGGTCACTCTCGACCTGAACGCGAACCAGGGCACCCAAGCACTCGCCCGTATTGATCGGGCGATCGAGCAGACACCTGATTCAGGCCCCTTGAGATATTTGCAAGGCCAGGTTTACCTGAGCATGGGGACGTTGGATAAAGCGGAGGACGCATTCCGCCGGGCCATTGATCTTGAGCCGGAATCCATCTCAGCCTATATTGCATTGAGTCGGCTCTACCTGTCATCCCACCGCGAGGATGAAGCACTCCAGCGACTCTCCAAGGCCCTTGAAAAAGCCCCTCACGATCCCGCCTGCCTGATGCTCAGCGCGCTTCTCTGGACCCATAAATTCCAATTCCAGAAAGCGGCCGACCTCTACGAGACGCTCATCACCCTTCGTCCGGACTTTATCCCGGCACTTAATAATCTCGCCTGCCTGTATGCTGACCACCTGAATCAGCTGGAAAAGGGACGCCAATTAGCCATGCGGGCCCGGGACATCGCCCCGCACGACCCGTATGCCGCCGATACGCTGGGCTGGATTCTTTTCCGCAGTGGCGACACCCGTTGGGCTGCCAGCCTTCTACAGGAGAGTGCCGAGGCCCTGCCCTCTGAAGGTGAAGTCCTCTATCACTTGGCCAGGATTCAACTGGCGATGGGCCGCGAAGCGGTGGCCCGCGACACACTCAAGGCAGCAATGATAACGGAAAAAGAATTTGTGCAGAAGGCCCATGCCGCGCACTTACTCGCCCTCCTCGAATCCCCCACTCCGGTTCCGGACGAGAGGATGAAGGCAACCATCAGGGAGA
>JBIKMI010000185.1:0-5670 GCA_044359285.1 Kiritimatiellia bacterium | reverse complement strand
CAGCCGGACGGGACAAATGATATGAAAATGATTCGGGATATAATGATTGCGCTGGCGGTGGTGCTGGCCGTCTGGGCCCTGTTCACCTGGCCCTTGCCGCGCCATGCCGGGAGTGCCATTCCCTCGTCTGCCTATAATCTGGAGAAGGATAGCCTGCGGCAGATGATTCCCGGTGATCACCTGCAGCTGCTCTATCAGCTCTGGATCGGCTCCGATACGCTCAAGGGGGGGACCCCGTGGTATCACGATGTGTATGAGTTCAATACCGGGAATGATGCGGATCGTTTCTTCCCTTCAACCTACTATTGGCCGTTCTCCTTTTTCTTCTTTATGGGCTCCTGGTTCGGGGGCCAGGCGGCCGGGTATAATTTTGCCGCCTTCACCACGTTGTTTGTAACCTATCTGTTCACCTGGCTGTTGATCCGCCGGTTTACACGGGACAACTGGCTGAGCGGGGTGGTGGCGGTCATCAGTATCATTTTCCCGTTCCGCTGGATCACCCTGCTGGATGGCAGCCCCACCGGATTGACGTTGATGTGGACCCCGGTGATCTTCTGGGCGCTCGACATCATGATTGCCGAGAAAAAGTGGTGGGCGGGCGGGTTGGCCGGGATTGGACTGTTCGTGGGCGAGTGGGGTGACACGCATGTGTTTTTCTTCAACATCCTGGCAACGCCCTTCTGGTGCGTGTTCTGTTACCTCTACCATTCTCCGAAATGGCCGACGCGCAAAGAGGCGCTGGTGCTGCTGAAGGCCGCCGTGTTGTTGATCTTTTTGCTCGGACTGGTCGGGTTTCAGGTGGTCCGTGTGAAGCATCAGCTCAAGGACGCCACCATCGCCAAGCAGGGGCGCAGTATCGATGAGGTGGCGAACTGTTCACTGCCGCTCTCCGGCGTCGTGAAGTTTGTCAATCCGCAGGACAGCCGCAAGATCTACATGGGCGGCTACCTGCTGCTCGTGATGGCCGGCGGGTGGGGCGCCTTCCTGCTGGTGCGCCGGCGGGATAGCGGGTTGTCGAAACGGGTGCTTCCACTGCTGCTCATCAGTGGCGCCTTGTTCGTAATAGTGATGCTGGCCACAGGCACCCGGAATCCGCTGGGGCCAACGGCCTGGAAGTTGCTGACGATGGTGGTTCCGCCCTACGGCATGATCCGGCAGGCGGATAAGATTTTCTGTTTAATGCCATTTTTTGTCGCCATGGTGTGCGGGCTGCTCTGGGGGTATATCCTTGAATTTGTACCCCGGGAGCGACGGCGCTTCTGGGCGCTGGCGTTGCTGGTGCCGCTGCTGGTGGACTACAAGTATCGAATCATGCCTACCCTGTGCGGGTTGGATGCCGAACAGGGCGCCTACCGGGCGGTGGCGGAGGATGCCCGGGCGGAAGGGAATCGCCGGCCGCATATCATGGTGGTGCCGGTCTGGCCGGGGGCCTCCCATTTCAATGCCGTTAATGAATACTATGTGTCGCTCTATCGCATCCGCATGGTCAATGGCTATGGCGGCACGGTGAAGACGAAATACATGGAGAACATCTTCCTGCCGCTCGAGAGCATTAACATGGGCGGCATCTATGACCCGCAGCTCGATAATCTGCTGAAGCGCGGCATCGGCTATCTGGTTTTCCATGAGGATGTTTTCCCTGAAAAGGTGAGCCCGTTTCCGGCGGGTCATACCCTGCAGAAACTGTTGAATCACCCGCGCCTGCGGTGCATTGGCAAAGATGGCGCGGTCTGGGCGTTCAAGATTTACGCGATGCCTCTGCCGGAACGGGCGCAGGTGTCCTTCATGACGTACCTTTTTGCCGCCAAGCGCAGGGAGTTGGAGCGTTCAGTGGTCACCCCTGCGGTGGTGACAAAGGCGGATTCCGCCACCCTTGGGGAGGGATATGTGACGTTGCAACAGCCCGGTGACGTCGTCCGGATTCCCGGCACGCTGGTGCCGTTGGATGATCCGCTCCAGTGGATAATCCACGCGCGCGGGGAAGGGGTTCTGGCAGTGAGTCATGTCGTGGATGGCGTGACCAATCGCCCCGTCAGGCTGGAAGTGAAATCGCCCGACTGGGTCTGGGTGAATGTAGCGATCCCGGTTCGCCCGGCAAGCCTGGCTGTGGAGGGGAGTCTCGCGCTGGCTGAAGGCGCCGTGGATTTGGATTCAGCCATCTTGGCGGGGGGTACGTGGGCGAGCCCTGTGAAAGGATCGTTCCTGGATTTGCCGGCGGCCTGTTTTTTCCATGCGGGGGCCACGGCGGCTGATTTCGAATACGTGGAGTTCCGCAAGCGCTATGACCCTGATGCCATTGTATTTTATGGCCCCAAACTGCCGTTGGATAAGGGGAAATATTCTGCTGAAATTATTTATGAATCCTCCGCGCCGGCAGGAACGCCTCTGGGCGCATTTAATACCAGGTGGCCGGGAGACGAGGACAGTCCGTGGGTGCAGATGCGGGTGGGCTCCAGGGCGGTGGCGACGTTTGAGCAACGCGATGGAAAGCCCTTTTTTGTGGCCTTCCGGTTCTTCAGGCAGGCCGATATGCGTATCAAAAAAGTCCGCCTCTCCCGCTTGGAATAGGCCCGGAGGTCACCGGTGCATGTTTGAGATCTGGCGGCGGGCAAGCAGGAAGTCGACCCGGGCGAGCAGGAAATGCGAGACGCGCTCGAGAAGCTTTTCCCAATAGCTGCGGGAGTGTCCCCAGAGGTCTGGATTGATTTTCCGGCAGTGGGGCAGATAGCTCTTGAAGATTTCGCGCGCCTCCTGGGCCAGATGCCCATCCTCGATCCGGATCAGTAATTCGTAATTGATGCTCAAGCTCCGGGTATCCAGATTGGCCGAGCCGATATACACCACCTTGTCGGCGACAATCAGTTTGGTGTGCAGGATCTGCGCATGATATTCATGAATACTCACACCAGCTTTCAGGAGGCGGTGATAGAGGGCGCGCCCGGCATAACGGGACATGGCGACATCGGTCTTGCCGGCCGTGATGACCTGAACATCCCGCCCCTGGCGCGCCGACCGGATCAGGCTCTTGCGAATCCGGCGGGTGGGCAGGAAGTAGGCGGAGATGATGCGGATCGAGCGGGCGCGCTGGAGATCCCTCAGGAGCGCCAGCATGATGGTGTTATCTCGGCCACCGGGTCCGCTGGCGAGCAGCGAGGGAATCGGCCCCCTCTCCTGCCTGCGGTTCAGAAACCGGGGGCGCCGCAAACGCAGACGGGGCAACTGGCGATGGCGGAATTGAGCGATCGCGAACATCCGTTCAAAGGAGGTCGCCAGATCGCGAACGATGGGGCCGGTCAGGCGCAGACCAAGATCCCGCCAGCCATGGGTCACCCCGTCGCCGGTTTCGCTGCTGGAAATATTAAAGCCACTGACAAATCCGACCCGGTTATCGCAGACCAGGCTTTTCCGGTGATTCCGCAAGGCAAAGCGGCTGAAGATCAGGGGGTTGAAAAAAGCGACCTCGCCCCCTGCTGTGCGCACGGGGTTCCAGTAATGAGAGGGCAGGTTGATGGAGCCAAAGGCGTCCAGCAGGACCTTGACCCGCACCCCGCGACTCAGGGCCTCGAGCAGTGCCTTCCGAATATCATCGCCCGGATAGCCGGCATCAAAGATATAGGTTTCCAGCCGGATCGACTCACGGGCCTTTTCAATTTCCGAGAGGATGGCGCGATAAAACAGGTCGCCCGTTTGATACCACTGGTAGGGAGCCTTCATGTCGCTAGTAACTGGCTGAGGGTCAGCAGGAAATCCCGGTTATCGGCATTGAGATAACGCATCTCTCCCCCCATGCGGCTGAAGGTTTTGCAGTAGCGCAGATAATAGGCTGGATTTCCCATGGGGGGCTCACCGTGCTTCTGCCAGTCCCAGGTCGATTCCGCAAGGTCGACCACGACCATGAAATGGTGGCGGATCGGGGGCCCGGCCTGAAGAGCGGTATTCTGCGACATGGAGAGTGCCTTTTCGAAAATCATGGGGGACATTACGGCGGAGCCCACGGAGAGGTAGACGCCGCCCTCGATCTGGCTGATGGAATGGGTGAACGACAGGAAGTCCCTGAGGGCGGTCCGGCCAATGGCCGCCCCGTGATTCATGGGATGGGTGTAGATAATGTCGTGCCCGATCATCGGATGGCCGGTGAACGGGATTCCCAGGCGATAGGCGGCGGCCTGGGCGCTATAGCGTTTGAACGGGTGGGCGACCGCCATAAATCCCGGGTTGAGTTTGAACGTGCGGATCGCATGCAGAAGGTCCGCGGCTGCCGCCACCCGGTCGGCCGGCGTGTTCGTGTTCCGGATTTCTTCGAGTAGGGCGGCTTCACCGGGGAGCGTCACTCCCTCGCACTCCATCATCTTGCCGACCGATTCGCCGTAGCCGAGGCCTTCATAGGCGCCGATGATGATGGCGAGGTTGAGGAAAAAGCCGGTTTCCTGCCAGATGCCGAACTCGCCGCGGGCGACATTGGATTTGACGTCCTCACTGCTCTGCCCCAGATAGGCAAATTCCCAGTCGTGAATAATGCCGGCACCATTGGTGGCCAGATGGGTGACCCAGCCCTGTTCCATCAGCTTGATCAACACGGGGGCCAGTCCGTTTTTGATGGTATGGGCGCCAAAGGCCATGACCACGGGCTTTCCCGCCTGACGCGCTGAACGGATCCGCGCCACCGTTTCCGTCATCAGTTCCCTCGCGGAGGCAGCCAACGGAGCCGGCACTTGGTCTGGATGGACGTGATCCTTTTCAATCATCAACTTGTTGGGACGCTGGGCCAGCGACTTGATAATCAATCTACTGCGATCAAATTGTGCGTAAGGCATGTCGAACATCTCCTGATTGAGTGACTGTAAGACAAGCTCGCAAAACGGTCAACGTCCTTCCATGCCATTTTCAGGGCAGACGCATCTAAAACTGAAGGATTTACCACCCGCTTCGCTTGAGACGCAGAGGCACAGAGAATACCCTGCCTCAGTGAAAATGTTGCGGGAATTCCGGCTGCCGGAGTACCGGCACCCATAATTCCCGCAACCCCTCTGGGAGTAATTCAACGAGAAAGAGGAGGCGTTTCCACAATCTAGACCTCTCCTCCCCCTGGCTGTTTCTTACTTCATGAGGCGTTTCACGAATTTTCCTGAAACGGTACTCCGCTTCAGGAAAATTCGTGAAACATTATCTTCTCGTCCTCATCTTCTCCGTGCCTCTGCGTCTCAAGCGAAGCGGGTGGTAAAATCTTTGATTTTGCGGGATTTTAGATGCCTCTAGGCTGATGCCACTTTCCTAGTCCTGCCCAATCTGGTATACCCCCTTTGTGTCGCGCTAAGGAAAGGACTGAAACGTGAAGCGCTATCTATTCATTTGCCTGCTTCCTTTGTTACTGGCCTCCTGTCGGAGTTTGACTCCGCTGAATCCGGCTGAAGTCGAGCGGGTGCGAGTGGCTTGTGAAGCGGCTCGGCCGCCGCCCTTTGAAGCCAGGCAGTCATGGGCTATTGAATTCCAGCGCCGCTGGTGGAAGTCTGACAGCCGACTGACGGCGCGGGGATATGCGAGGGTGGAACCGCAAACGCGTGGCTATGAAGGGGTCTGTGAGTTGACGGCCGGAGGAAAACTGTTTGAGGTCGTGCGAACGAATGGGGAAAACGACGTCCAGATCACCACGGCCATTTTTGGAGATCCGCA
>JBIKMI010000184.1:0-5681 GCA_044359285.1 Kiritimatiellia bacterium | reverse complement strand
AACAACTGCAAATCCTTGTCAATATGGCCATTCTGAGAACTAAGGTTAACCCGATAATGGAAAACATTGGCGTCCCATAGGGACGCTAATGATTTGGAATTGCTTCTGCACCCATTGGGTGAAGGTCGTTTCAACTATAGTGGTTCTGCAATGTCTTGATGATCACTGCCTTTCGCGCCTTTCGTAGTGGTCTTAACTGCCGGATTGAGGTCCAAGGGCGCTCCGGCCTTCAGGGCCTTCTTCCCTTTCTCCGTGAGGTGCAGATCGCAGACCTCGGGATTGACGAACCAGCCCGTCAGATCGCCCACCTGGTTCCCCTCGTTCAGGACGCCATATTCGATGCTGACTTGTCCGTGAACGAGATTGTTGACGAATTCGCCGCCCTCGGACCCTTGCAGGAACTGGACCTCGTCCGGGTATTCAGGACGCGTGGCCCAGATGGTGTTGTGGCAGACTCTCGTGTCCAGCGTCCGGATGATTTCGATGGCCTCGGTCGCGCCGCCCACAATGAAGTTGTTCTGAATAACGCCCCGTGTCATGTGCGGGCGGTCGCCCGAGGGATTGCCGAAACAGATGCCCCGGTCGCAGTTGATGATGACGTTGCGCTCCGCCGTGACGTCCTCCGAATGGACCCAGATAAAAATCGCGCCGCGCCCGAGGCCGTTCTTGCCCCGGATGCCGATGAAGACGTTGTCCGCCACGACCCAGTTCATGAGCCCCATCAGATCCATGCCGCTGATGTAATCCCCCTTGAAACCGTCGGTGTCATCCGTTTTGGGATGGTCGTTGACGAACAGGCAGTAACGGACTTCCCCGTTTCGCGGCCGGATCTTCCTGACCTGATCCGGGGGCAACAGGTTATCCGGGCTGTCGTCCATCCGCGCCGGGTGCGTGCCCTTAAGACCGCGCCGCCAGATATTGTAAAACTTGACGTTGTAAATCTGAATGCCGTTCACGTCGCTGTCGCCGAGCATGTAGATGCCGAACTGGGAATCCGTCACGGTCAGATCCGCAATCAGGAGTTTCTCCGCGCCCCGGACGCGAAGAATCCCACCCCAGCCCATCTGGCCGTCCAGGATCACTTTCTCGCGATTGCCCGAAGCGCCGCGCACCGCGATATTCTTCCCATGCAGAAGGAGCGGATCCTTCAGGTTGTAAACCCCGTCCGCCAGGAGAATCGTCGTGCCGTCCTGGAGGCTCTTTGCCGCGGCATAGAGTTCCCCGGCGGTCGCCACCTTCACCACGTTGCCGGCCGGCGCCGGAAGCGCCGGGGCCTTGGCCGCCGCTTTCACCACCGCCTGGACATCCGGATTGGACTTATTCAGGAACTCCGCCGTTGGAGGCGGAATCCGGGGGTAGGGCGGCATAGTCCGGGCCTGGAAACTCTCCGGCGGGGTCAGATCGGTCTCCTGGGCGCCGATGTCGGGTTGGTCCTTCCGTTTCTTCCGGTCGAAGTCCTCCGTCACTTCCTTGAGCGGTTTGGCCCGGCCCAGGGCCTCGGCGGCCTTTTCTGTCAGGTGGAGATTCCCAATCGCGGGATTGACGAAGCAATCGCCATAGTCGCCGATCAGGTTGTGCTCCGCCTTGACTCCGTATTCCAGGTGGATTCGCCCGTGGATGAAGTTGTTGACGAGTTCGATACCCTCGGACCCCTGGATGACCAGCACCGAGTCCGGCAGTTCCGGCCAGGCGGCGTAAATCGTGTTGTGGCTGATCCGCGTGTCCACCGTGCGGATGGCCTCGATGGCGCTGTTGACGCCGCCCACAATGAAGTTGTTCTGAATAACGCCCCGTGTCATGTGAGGCCGCCCGCCCGACGGATTGCCGAAACAGATGCCCCGGTCGCAGTTGACGATGATGTTGCGCTCGGCCGTCACGTTTTCGGAGTTGACCCAGATGAAGATCGCGCCGCGCCCGATGCCGTTCTTGCCGCGAATGCCGATGAAAACGTTGTCCGCGATCACCCAGTTCTTCAGCCACATCATATCGATCCCGGCGATGTAATCTCCCCCGGCCCAGTCGTTCCTGGATTTCCGCGCGTCGTTGACGAACAGGCAATACCGGATCGAGCCGCCGACGGGCCGCGTGGCCCGGCATTCCGGATCATCGGGCGAACCCTCAAATCCCGCGGTGCGCTTCGGATGCGTGCCCTTGATCGCCCGCTCCCAGATGTTCTGGAACTTGACATTATACACGCGGGTGCGCTGCGTGTCATTGTCGCCCTTGATATCGAGGCCGTGAACGCCGGAGTTGCGAAGGGTCAGGTCGGCGACCAGGACGTCGTCGGCCCCCATGAGCATGACCAGGGTGATGTCTCTGTTTCCGCCGTCCAGAATGACCTTTTCGCGGTCGCCGCTCTCGCCGCGGAGCTGGACGCCGTCGGTCCTCACCACCAACGCTTGATGCAGCGGGTACACGCCCTCGGCCAGGAGGATCGTGGTGTTGGGCGCGCAGGTATGGACGGCCCGGTAAAGCTCCTCCGCCGTTTTGACTCGCAAGAGGGGCTCCTGCGGAGCGGGGAGCGGCGGAGCCTTGGCCGCTATCTTCAGCACGGCGGCGACGTCCGGATTAGGTGCGTTGAAGTTGGGCGCCTGGCGGTAAACGTCGGACGTGGCTTTGGCCGGCCCCAGGTTGCGGCAAGCCTGGACGGGGAGCAGAGCCAGCAGGGCGAGCACGGTTGTAGAATTGATAAGAAATCGCCTTTCGGCAAACCATGGTTGGCCTCGGCTCGCACGGGCCGCAATCATGTCGGAACCGGTCTGGAGCCGCGATGTCATGTGGGGGAAGCATGGCAGAAGTGGGGATCAACGTCAATACCACCACCGCCGAAAGACGGGGAATCGGATAACGAGAACGGCGACCTGCCTTCGCGTAAACGCTACGGCAAGGCAGGCGAGAACGGTTAACGAGTAGGGAGTTCAAGCCGTACTCGGCGGGTGGTGAATCTTTAAGTTTTGCGGGATTTTAGATGCGACAGCCCTGGAGGTACACCCAATCGCAGTTATGCGCCACAGTTCGCAATATCGAAGAGATAAAAATTGCGCCTTCTTACCCTACTCGCTAATATTTCGTAATGAATTTTGATTGGGATTCAAAAAAGGCGGCCATCAACCTGCGCAAGCATGGTGTAAGTTTTCATGAGGCTGCCATGGTTTTTGGCGATCCACTGTCCATTACCAGCCATGATCCCGATCATTCCGTGACAGAACACCGTTTCATTACTGTGGGAGTAGATGATTCTGGCAGAGTGTTAATTGTTTCTCATACTGATCGTGGGGACACCATACGCCTCATTAGCGCAAGAAAAACAACTCGAATGGAACGTAAATATTATGAAGAAGGCAAATAACAGCGAACTGACTGATGACCTGCGTCCTGAATATGACCTTTCAAAACTCAAAGGCGTCAGGGGAAAATATGCGCAACGGTTTCAGGCAGGAACAAATCTTGTACGTCTGGCGCCCGATGTGGCGCGATTCTTTCCCGACGAAAAGGCCGTCAATTCTGCGTTAAAATCTTTGATCGGCATTGCACAGGCGCAACTTCATCACGCCCATTGAGGGGATTGCGATTTCAACCCGATTTTGTCCGGCTTTAATTCTATAAACAATACGACACGGCCTGTGAATGATCTCTCTGATTGTTACGTCCTTGAATTCAGGAACGACACGACCTGATTCAGGGAACACCACAAGACGCTCAACAGCCATGAATAGACTTCGGATGAATTTCTTGCCTGCAATGGGATCGTCTTCGGCAATGTAGGCGAAAATCTCATTCAAGTCCAAGCGAGCGGCCGGCGACCTGCCTTCGCGTAAACGCTACGGCAAGGCATGCGAGAGCGGATAACGAGTGGTGACTCTCTCACTCGTCCACCATTCTCGTCGCCGCTATCGTTCATCGAAATGTCGCTTGTGGAGACCCCGCTGCCTGGCTGGTAATCTATTTGCGCCAACGTAGGAGGCCTGCAACGTTCTCGAAATGAGTGTCGTAGGTTACGAGATACGAACCGCTTTCGGTCGCATGGGCGGCAATCCAGACATCATTGATGGGTATTGGCTTACCCGCTAGTTTGAGCCGGTGCTTGATGTCTCCAAAAATTGCGGGGTATACGGAGCAAAGACACAAAAAGAAAAAAGAAATCCGCCTCACGGCGGCACGGCGAAATATTGTCTGTTGACACCTACTCTTTGATTCCCGACCGGTCGGAAAGTTTGCCATTAGAGGCTTGAAACATAAATATTCTGGCCTGTATCGGCATAAAAATTGACTACAGGCTGAATATATGCAATATTCAGCGTTTATATGAAACAGGAATTCATAGGTAGAGCCGGCGAGCTCATGGCACTTACGGAAAGAAACTGGCGTAAGAAAGCCGTGCTGGCTGTAGTTTACGGGCGTAGGCGTGTAGGCAAAACGGCGCTTGTCGAGCATGCGTTCAAGGATGAATGTCTGTGGAAATTTGAAGGACTGGAAAACGGAACCACAAAAACACAGCTTGCGCTCTTCTCGAAGGAACTTGGAAAATATACCGGAAAGGATGTCTCCCCGGGAATCGATAGCTGGGATAATGCGTTCAAGCTTCTTGACCAGGCGTTGGAGTCCGGGAGGATGAAGGCCGGCGGAAGGCCGATCGTAATATTCTTTGACGAGTTCCAGTGGATGTGCGAGATGAAGACGAAACTTGTCGCGCTGTTCAAATATCATTGGGACAATCATTTGTCCCGGCATGAAAATGCGGTGTTTGTGCTGTGTGGCTCCGTTTCGTCTTTCATTGTGAAAAAAGTTATCCAGTCGCGGGCGCTGTATGGGCGTGTGGACATAGAGCTGTGTGTCCCGCCGCTGTCAATCAGGGAGGCAAGGCTGCTGATGCCGGAGTCGATGCCGCCATCGCAGTGTATTGAAACCTATATGACTTTTGGGGGAATCCCCCAGTACCTGATTGAGTTGAACCCGAAACTGAGCCTGGATCAAAACATCAACGAATATGGATTTAAGCCCACAGGTTATTTCTTCAGGGAGTTTGACCGCCTGTTTATCAGCCATTTCGCCTCCAATCCCCTATACGAAAAAATACTTCGCGCGGTTGTGTCCGGGGTCAAGTCGCCATCCGGGATTGCAAAGAGTTGCTCCGTAGGTGCCGGGGGCAGTCTGGGCGAGAAAATCAACGATTTAGTATTGGCTGGTTTCATCAGCAAGCGCACGCCTGTTGATAAAGACATGAATTCCAGGTTGATTCAGTATGAGCTCGCCGATGAATATCTGCATTTTTACTTCTCCTTCATTGCTCCGCATTCAGCGGACATAGTGTCAGGCAATGCACTCTACCCGCAGGTTGCTGACAGCCGCAGCCTGCAGCAGTGGAGGGGCTATGCATTCGAGAGACTGTGCATCAAGAATGCCGCCGCCATCGCGGCACGGCTTCGGTTTGCAGGAATCAGGTACCGTTCTGGTCCATGGTTCAAGCGCTCACAGGATACGCGCGGGGGTGCCCAGATCGACCTTCTGTTTGTTCGCGCAGACAAGGTGCTGACACTATGCGAAATGAAATATGTCGGGAAGTTGGCTGCAAAAAGTCTGGAGTCAGCACTGGACTCAAAAAAATCGGTTTTGGCGCAAGCGTTCCCGGGCTATTCTATAGAGACCGTTCTCATAACCGGTAAGACTGCCTTAGGTCTTGA
>JBIKMI010000183.1:0-5684 GCA_044359285.1 Kiritimatiellia bacterium | reverse complement strand
CGTCCTGATCGAAACGCTTCAGGAGCTGGGCGCCAAGGTGCGCTGGGCCAGCTGCAATATCTTCTCCACCCAGGATCATGCGGCCGCCGGTATTGCCGCCACAGGCACCCCGGTTTTCGCCATCAAGGGCGAGTCCCTGGAAGACTATTGGGATTATACCGACCGGATCCTCGACTGGGGTAACGGCAAGGGCCCGAACATGATCCTCGATGACGGGGGCGATGCCACCCTGTTTGTGCACCTGGGCTTCCGCGCCGAGGAGGACCCCTCCCTCCTCAACCGCAAACCGGAAAGCCACGAGGAGGCGATCCTGCTGGCCCAGCTCAAGAAGTCCCTCAAGAAGGATCCCAAACGCTTCCACCGGATTATCAAGGAGATCCGCGGCGTCAGCGAGGAGACCACCACCGGGGTTCACCGCCTGGAGCAGATGCATGCCCGGGGCGAATTGATGATGCCGGCCTTCAATGTCAATGACTCGGTAACCAAGTCGAAGTTCGACAATCTCTACGGCTGTCGCCACTCCCTGACCGACGGGATCATGCGCGCCACCGATGTGATGCTGGCCGGCAAAATCTGTGTCGTCGCCGGTTACGGTGATGTCGGCAAGGGGTGCTGCCAGTCCCTGCGCGGACAGGGTGCCCGCGTGATCGTGACTGAAATCGATCCGATCTGCGCCCTGCAGGCCGCGATGGAAGGCTATCAGCTGATGACCATGGACGAGGCCTGCGCCATCGGCGACGTCTTTGTCACCGCCACCGGCTGCAGCGATGTGATCACCGAGAAGCACATGCGCCAGATGAAGGATATGGCCATCGTCTGCAACATCGGCCACTTCGACAGCGAGATCCAGGTCGAGGCGGTAAAGAAGTATACGTGGCTGGAAATCAAGCCGCAGGTTCACAAGATCACCTTCCCCAGCAAGCGCAGCATCATCATGCTGGCTGAGGGACGACTGGTTAACCTGGGCTGCGCCACCGGCCATCCCAGCTTCGTGATGTCCGCCAGCTTCACCAATCAGGTGATGGCCCAGATCGAGCTCTACACGGATACAGCCAATTATCCCGTGGGCGTGTACGTGCTGCCCAAGCGACTGGACGAGAAGGTCGCCGCCCTGCACCTTGGCAAGCTTGGCGTCAAACTCGAGAAGCTGACCCAGAAGCAGTCCAAGTATCTCGGCATACCGGTGAACGGTCCCTTCAAGCCCGCGCATTACCGGTATTGATGGGCGACCGTCTTCCATTCCCGCCCGGCTGTGTGGCACTGGTTACCGGTGCCACCGGCTTTACCGGCTCCGTCCTGGTCAAAAAGCTGTGTGCCTGCGGCATTCGCGTCAGGGCCATTGCCCGGGCCTCCTCGAAACGGGAGGCCTTGCAGGGGCTTCCGATTGAATGGATTGAGGGCAATGTCTACGATCCCGAAACGATCGAGCGGGCGGTCGCCGGCGTGGATTTCATTTTTCATGTTGCGGCCGCCTACCGGGAAGCCGGCATTAGTGATGAGACCTACCGCAAAGTCCACCTCGACAGCACCCAACTGCTGGCGCGGGCGGCGCTCAAGAACCCGGCCTTCAAGCGGTTTGTACATGTTTCGACCGTCGGCGTGCATGGCCATATTGAACACCCGCCGGCGGACGAGACCTATCCCTTCAGTCCGGGCGACGTCTATCAGCAAACCAAGGCCGAAGCGGAATTATGGCTCCGGGACTTCGCCCCCCAACACGGATTACCCTTCACGGTCATCCGGCCGGCGGCCATCTACGGGCCCGGCGACCGGCGTCTGCTGAAGATTTTCAAGATGGCGACCTGGCCGGTCTTTCCCGTTCTGGGGCGGGCCCATGGCCAGTTGTACCACCTGATCCATGTGGAGGATCTGGCGGACATTTTCATTCAGGCGGCCTTGCATCCCAAGGCGCAGGGGGAAGTGTTTATCGGCGGCGACCCCGGCGCATTGGCGCTGGCGGAGATTGTCAACATCATCAACGCAGAATACGGCCGTAAAGCCCGACTGCTGCGCATCCCCGCCTGGCCCTTCTTCTGGCTGGCCGCTGTTTGCGAAACCCTCTGCCGGCCCTTCGGCATTGCCCCGCCGATTTATAAGCGCCGGGTCGCCTTTTTCACCAAAGACCGGTCGTTTGACACCACGAAGCTGCGAACGCTGCTAAACTTTCAATATGGCCGGACCACTGAGCAAGGCCTGCGCGAGACGGCCCGCTGGTATCGGGACAAGGGGTGGGCCTGAATCCTGTATTCTGTTGACTTTCATGAGCTAAGACGTAATCAATATCCCCCTATTTACAGCAGGAGAATCCGATGAATGACGTAAGTATGATTGATATGATGATCCGTGGGTGGCCGGTGCTGGCCGTTCTGCTGATCATGTCCATTTTTTCAGTGACCATTATTGTGGACCGGGTGCGCCTCATCCGCCGCTTCAAAGTCAATGAGCGCTCCTTCATGGCGCGCCTGCTCCGCATTTTTTCAGAACAGGGCCACACTGCGGCGCTGGAGTTCTGCCGCAAATACGACTTCCCGATTGCGGCGATCTCCGCCGAAATCCTCTCCCAGCCGGGTGGCCGCGAAGCCAAGGAGCGGGCCATGCAGCACGGCATCCAGGCCCAGATCCGTAAATTGGAGTCCATGGTCCCCGTGCTCGGCACCGTCGCGGGCACGGCCCCCTTTGTCGGCCTGTTCGGAACCGTCATCGGCATCATCAAGGCCTTTGCCAGTATTGCCGTCAACAGCGGGGGTGGCCCGGAAGTGGTTTCGGCCGGGATCGCGGAGGCATTGATCACCACCGCCTGCGGGCTGGTCGTGGCGATTCCCGCCCTGATCGGCTACAACTACTGCATCCACATGACCGAAGTCCTGATGACCGATGCGGAACTTCTGGTGTATGACCTGATCGAGAGCCTCTGCCCGGAACGAGCGGATGAGGGCAAGCGCGCGTGAAAACCCCGTCCAAGAGTTCCGGCAAACATCGCATCATGGCGGAGATCAATATGATCCCGTTCATTGACGTGACGCTGGTATTGCTCCTGATCTTCATGATCATGACCCCGCTGATGGTGCGCTCGCAGCTGAAGATCAACCTGCCGAGCACCAAGGACTCCCAGCAGGACATCACCCGCAAGGAGACCATCCAGGTTCAGGTCGACCGGGCCGGCACCGCCTATCTGGACGGGATGCCGGTGGCGCCGGACCTGCTCGAGAGCCGCCTGCGTCAACTGCTGAAGGATCCGAATCAGCCGGTGATCATTGAGGCCGACAAAGAGGTCCCCTTTCAGCACGTCATCACCGTCATGGATGCCGCTAAACGCATCGGCGCCCTCAAGCTCGCCGTCTGTGTGAAAAAGCAGGGCAAAAAATGAAGTGGGGGCTGCTCTGCGTGGGGCTGCTGTCGCTGATCCTCCTCCGCAATCAGCCGTGGGACTGCCTCACCGGGTATGACCAGGCGAAGCAGGCCTACGTCTCGCTGGAAATGGTGCAGGATGGGCATGTTTGGTATCAACATCTCCCGACCGGCCGACCGGCCACCAAGCCGCCACTGGCCGGCTGGATCTCCGCCGCCCTCTATCCCTGCCTGGGCGGGTGGTGGGAAGGCGCCTGGCGGATCCCCTCCCTTCTCGCCTATCTGGGCATGCTGTTCATTTTGGGGCGGGCCGCCTGGAAAGTGAGCGGCGAGTGGGGTGCGTTTCTGGCCATGGCCGCCTTCTCACTCAACATGCTGACGATCCGTCTGGCGACGCTGGTCCGGACCGACATGCTGCTGGCCCTGACGATCCTGTGGGGCGGGCTCATGATCTGGCAGCAGATCCGCGAGGAGCGACCCTGGTCGGCCCGCCGCCGTGCGGGCTTCGCCCTCATCGTCCTGGCGGGCTGCTTCACCAAGGGCCCGGTGATTCTGGTATCCCTGCTGGTTCCCCTTCTGGTCTGGCGGCTCGTGTGCTGGCGGCGCGGGGAGCCCACCCATGCCTGGCCCGGCTGGTGGCCCTGGCTCGTTCCGACGGGGCTGTTTCTCGTCTGGCTAGTGGTCGGGTGCCTTTCGGATACCCAGTTTTTCCGCATGGTCGTCGTGAAGGAATTCGGCACGAATTTCGCCGCCATTTCGGTGGCCGACAGTGGCGACATCACGGTGGGCCATCGCCATTTCGGCCTGATGCTGAACTATCCGCTCCAGCTTCTGCATCGCCTCTTCCCCTGGAGTGTCGCCCTGATCCTATGGGTCATCCTGGACCGGCCCGGGCGCCACCGCCTGTGGGCTGACGCCGGGGCACGATGGTTGCTGGTCTGGATGGGTGTGGCGCTGCTCCTGATGTCGCTCGTCCCCAACAAGCGGGTCGACCGGATTTTCCCCGTCGTGGCGCCCTTTGCCCTGCTCACCGCCCAGCTATTGGCGGCCAGCGTCTGGACCGGAGTCGGTTGGCGCCGTCCACAGAAGGTAATCGGGAGCCTGACAGTCAGCGCCTTCCTGTTATGGGGCGGGTATACCGTGTATTGGCAGTTGGACGCCCGGAACCCGGAAAAAAACGCGGAGCTCGCCCGGCGTGACTTGTGCCGGCAGGTCATGGATTTTTCACGGGCGACCGGGCGGGCGGTCACCGTGGCCGGCCCCATCTCGGATTTAAACCAATCTTTACTGACGACCCTGCGCTGCACGAAACCGGTGGCACCGGACCAGCTGAACGACGCGTTGGCCAAAGGCCACGCGGTGCTCATGCCCCTGCCCCCTGGCGTGGATACCAACGCGGCCTGGCGGGTGGTACTCAGGAGTGAACACGTCACCGAGGCCGGCGGTGACTATGGCTTGATCTATCAAGAGTGAACGCGCCCATGTTAACCCGTTTTTCAAAATACCGGCGGTTTTACCGCTACGGAATCATCGCCCTGGTCGCTTTATTCTTCCTGCTTTGCCTGCCCCTGTTGTCCAAGGTCTCCCGCTGGCGGGGGGATGAACGATTCTATACCGATGCCGTCATCGGCATGCTGCAGAATGGCAACTATCTGATCCCGACCTACAGCGACGGGGCGCTCCGCTTTAAAAAACCCATTCTCACCTACTGGGTTGTCCTGGCCAGCTACAAAACGCTGGGCGTGAATTACCTGGCCTCGCGGCTGCCCTTTTTGCTGGCGGGCACGGCGGTGGTGGGATTGACGTATGCATTCGCCCTGGCCTTGATCCGGCGCCGCTCAGTCGCCCTGGTGGCGGCCGCCATCATGGCCTCGAATCTCACGGTACTGTACCTTTCCATCCGCTCCACCCCCGACATGCTCCTCACGCTGTTCATCCTCATGAGCATGCTCGGGTTCACGCGCCTCATTTTCAGGGGACACCGCTCTGCCTGGGATTACGGGCTGGCCTATCTCGGGATTGCACTGGCGGTGGCCACCAAGGGGCTTTTGGGTCTATTACCGATTCTTTTTGTAATCGGGATTGTGCTGGTCACAAAACCGCTCAGGCTGCGCCTGAAGGATCTCATCCATGGCCCCGTCCTGCTGGCAACCCTGCCTGTAGCCCTCTTCTGGTTCGTCCTGGCCTTCACCCAGCATGGTGACGCGGCAGTGTCTGATTTCATGGGGGATCAGGTTGGGGAGCGGTTTGACGGAAACAAAGGGTATATCCTGTCCAATATCGGGGTCTACCTGAGCTCCTTTGTTGTGCAACTGCTCCCTTGGTCCGCCGTGGCC
>JBIKMI010000211.1:0-4995 GCA_044359285.1 Kiritimatiellia bacterium | reverse complement strand
TTTTCCAGGGTGAATATTTTAATCGCCGCAAGGCGCTTGATGTCGTCGCCCACGACCTTAATCCGGCACTGGTCGGGAACAGCCGCACGGATAACCAGGATGGCTATTATCTCCAGGCCCTTTATGGATTTTTGCCCCGTTGGCGTGGAGGGCTCCGTTGGGAGCAGGTCGGGTTGATAAATGATTCCGAGTTGCCGGACGGAACGTCCGAACATTTCGGGAGCAGTTACCGGACCGGTGTGATGGTTGACTTCTCCCCGTCTGAATTCTCGCGCATCCGCCTGCAAGTCAATGAAGGGTCCTATGAGACCGCTGATGGCCAACAGGATGTTACTGAAGTCTATCTCCAGTGGATGCTTGCTCTTGGAGCCCACGCCGCCCACAAATTCTAACCAAAAAGGACTCACTATTATGAATCAAAAATCAATTTGGATACTGACTGTTGTTTTAGCCCTTTGTTCAGCTCAAGCCCTGGTAGCCGCCGGGAAAAGACTGAATGTGGTGGCCACCACTGCGGACTTCGGGGCGATCGCCCGCGAGATAGGGGGTGATGCGGTGCAGGTGTCCGTCCTGGCCCAGCCGGGTGAGGACGCCCATTTTGTAACACCGAAACCCAGCTATATCGCCAAACTTGCGCGAACCGACCTGCTGATTGAGGGAGGGGCGGAACTTGAGGTTGGTTGGTTACCGCCTTTGATTGAAGGATCACGCAATCCACGGTTAGTGCTGGGCCGGCCAGCGCATGTGGCCTGTGCGGAAGGCATTTCCATGCTGGAGGTCCCCTCCATCCGGGATCGTGCCCAGGGCGACATTCATGCCATGGGCAACCCCCATTATATGACTGACCCGGTGAATGCGCGGCAGGTGGCGGAACGGATTAGCAAGGCCCTTGCCGCAGCGGATCCCGACCAGGCTGACCAGTACAGCGCCAGACTGTCGGCCTTCTTATCCCGCCTCGACGCCAAATTGGTGATCTGGCAGAAACAACTGGAGCCGTTTAACGGAAAGCGCCTGACGGCTTTTCACAACTCATGGCCGTATTTTGCCAAACGCTTCAACCTCACGATTGATCTGTTTTTGGAGCCGAGACCGGGAATTCCTCCGTCTCCTGCCCATTTAGCCGATGTCGTTGTCACGATGAAGCGGGATGGCATCCGGGTAATCTTGGTTGAACCCTACCAGAATCGAAAAGTTGCCGAGACCGTGGCTCTCAAAACCGGGGCGGTTGTCCTGGACTTTTCCCAGTACCCGGGCGGTATTAAGGGAACGGAGGCGGGCTATATTGAATTTATGGATTATCTTGTAAACACCCTCACTGCCGCGTTGGGAGAGAAGCGAAAACCATGAACGAAGCCTTTGAGATCATGATGTGGCCCTTTGTGGCCTGTCTGCTGCTCCCGGGGCTTCTGGTTTACCTGGGACTCCACATTGTGAAGCGCGAGATCATCTTTGTTGATCTCGCGCTGGCTCAGGTGGCGGCTCTGGGAATTTGCATGGCCATTCTATTGGGGCATGATGCACACGATTGGCAGACCACGGCCTGGTCTGGCGCATTCACGCTGGCGGGGGCAGCCATTCTGACCCTGACCCGTCCCCGGGCAAAAGGAGGGCGAGTGCCCCAGGAGGCGCTGATCGGCATTGTGTACGTGGTGGCGGCGGCAGGGAGTTTCCTGCTCCTGAGTCGTAGTCCTGAAGGCAACGAGGAATTGCGCCGGACCTTGGTGGGTGAGATTCTGCTGGTTCAGCCTGGGGAAGTCATACGTACCTTCGCCCTGTTCGTGGCTGTCGGGGTGCTTCACTTCGTGTTTCGCCGTCAGTTCTGGCAGCTCACGTTCGATCCCGAGAAGGGGAGCACGGACGGTCGGCGCATCTGGTTTTGGGACTTCCTGTTTTACGTCCTGTTCGGAATCGTGGTCACGAGCTTCGTCAGGATGGGTGGGGTATTACTGGTCTTCTCGTATCTCATCATCCCCGCGGTATGTGCCAACATTTTCGCAACAACGATGCGCGTACGCCTCGCGGTGGGTTGGGTCGTGGCGACAGTAGCGAGCGTGGCGGGACTGTATGCGTCCTATCGTCTTGACCTCCCGACCGGGGCGGCGATTGTGTGCGCATTGGGGCTGGCTTTATTGCTGTCTTCCGCGGTCAGGATATTCCAATCCACTGACCACGTCTGAAACAAGAGAGGAAGTGGCGCCCAGATGAAGTCTCATTCTAGCCTCAAAGCAATTTGCGCAACCTGTTTAGCATTGACTATCTGAGTGTTTCTACGATTGGGGTAACGAGCGGTTCTGGCGCTGTCTCAGGGGGGAGCTCAGGGTCCAAGACCGGCGCAGGGGATTCCGTTACCGTGACCGGTGTTGGCGGCTCTGGCGTCAGAGCCGGAGGCGGTTCTTCAACTTCCACCACGGGCGGGACAGACGGCGGCGGCAAGACCGGCGCGGGCGCTTCCAAAGGCGGCGCGGCCGGGGGCTGACTTTCCGGTGTCGGCACAAGGTCCAAGACCGGCGCAGGGGATTCCGTCACCGTGACCGGCGGGGTCTCCGGCGGTACAGCGGGAGGCGGGTCTTCGACTTCCACCACGGGCGGGACAGACGGTGGCGGCAAGACCGGTGTTGGCACTTCCAAAGGCGGCGCGGCCGGGGGCTGACTTTCCGGTGTTGGCGTTGGCGTGAACACGAGAGGCGGCGTCACGATGACCGGTTTCGGGATGGCGACTGGTTGCGGCAGTGGTGCAGGCGTGGTGGGGGTTTGTGTCGGATGGGGGGTGATGGGTGTAACCGTGGGGGTTGCTATTGGTGGCGGGGCCGTTACCACCGGCTTGCTCGGTGTTTCCTGTTCCACGCTCTCTCCGTTCAATATACCTACCACCGCCTTGGCTGCACCGGCCCATAAGACGATGACCGGGCGTGTTCCTGCCACCGCTTTCATCACTGCGGGATAGATGGTGGGACAGCAAAGGAACCCTGCGATCCCCGCGGTCAACAACTCAGTCACCCGCGCCTGATAGGCGGCCGGATCGGCGGGCACCGTGATGACGATCAGCCGGTAACCCGCGGCAGTGAGAACAGGATCGAGACTGGGGATCAAGGCGAGCGCGTCAGTCTGGCTGGCGGTTGAGAGCACGAGGCCAATGAAGCCCGTCAGTTTTCGGGAAGCTTCTTGTTCAGGAAGACTCGGAGAAAGGCCGTTGCCCTTGCCGAGTGAAATATTCTGGGCGACCAGGTTCGTCCTGTATCCCAGCTGGCGCGCAACGGCTCGGACTCGCTCCTGGGTAGTCGGTGAAATCCGGGTGGCTTTACCCTGCCCATTAATGACCCGCGACACGGTAGATTTCGAGACGCCGGCGGCCTCGGCGACATCCTTTATGCTGACGTTGGTGCTCATGCGCAACCTGTTTAGCATTGGTTTGTTTGAGATGCAAGGCTGGTGGAAAAGAAGAGTCGCTTTTTTGAGTGCCCGCTACTATCTTTCAAGTCTTATGCGCGTGGATAAAAAACTCCAGATTCGGAATAGTACAGCCGAGTTCTTGGTCTTTACCAAGCAGGCCGGGGAAAATAGCATTGAGGTGCGGTGTGAGGACGAAACCATCTGGTTGACTCAAAAGCTGATGGCGGTTCTATTTGACGTCGATGTCAGGACCGTGAGTGAGCACTTAATAAATATTTTTAAACAAGTTGAGTTACAAGAGGATGCAGTTGTCCGGAAATTCCGGATAACTGCATCTGACGGAAAACAGTACGATACAAAATTCTACAACTTGGATGCTATCATCTCGGTTGGGTACCGGGTGAATTCCGTGCGCGCCACCCAATTTCGACAGTGGGCCACCCGTGTTTTGCGTGAATTTGCGATCAAAGGCTATGTGCTGGATAAAAAGCGTCTGGAAAATGGTGCCTTCCTTGGGGAAGACTATTTTGAACGGCTGCTGGTTGAAATTCGTGAAATCCGGCTGAGTGAGCGACGGTTTTATCAAAAAATTACTGATATTTATGCCACCAGTTTGGATTACAACAAGGAGGCACCAACCACGCGGGACTTCTTTGCCAAGGTTCAAAACAAACTGCACTATGCCATTCATGGGCAGACCGCCGCGGAACTGATCGTCCGGCGGGCTGATAGCGGCAAGGAGAACATGGGATTGACTTCATGGGAGGATGGCCCTACTGGGAAAATCATCAAGCCTGATGTCATCATTGCGAAGAATTACCTGACCAAGGAAGAACTCGAATCTTTGGGCCGCATGGTCAACGCATTCCTGGATCTTGCGGAAGACCGGGCCATAAGAAAAATTCCCATGACCATGGAGGACTGGTCCAAGCGACTTGATCTGTTTCTGGAACTCAGTGACCGGAAAATTCTAGAAGACAAGGGCGCAGTCACCGCGGAAATCGCTCGGGCTCATGTCGAAAGTGAATTCGAGAAATTCCGGATCATTCAGGACCGGCTCTATGAATCCGACTTTGACAAGATGGTGAAGCAGGTAGGTGTCCCCACTGACGTTAAACGGCAGTGAAGTGTGAGGTCGACTGTTTGCGCAACCTGTTCAGCACTGCGCAGAAATGAATTCAAGTTTGGATGAGGTGCTAAGGAATCAAAGGCAGGCTTACCCGATCCAAAAATGCCGCCATGGTGCTTCTTTAATTAAAGAAAACCGTTTGGCAATTTTATGGTTGGGGTACCCGCCAGCCATAAAATTGCCAAACATTATCTAGATTTCCTTGATTTCCTTAATCAGTGGTGAAGTCCTTTCCTTCGCGATCTTTGCGAGCTTCTGTTCAAACTCCCTCTTCTTTATTCAACGGCTTTGTCTTACAGGACACTAGGATGCTTTTGCCGATTCCATGCCGCTATAAAGATAATTGACGCCAGTAATTAGTATTGTTATATTTCGCCATGTAACGAAGTATTGGGGAGATTATATGCAGGATCGATTGGATGTGTTGAAGGCGTTGGCGGATGAAACCCGGTTGCGGGCACTCTGTGCGCTCAGGG
>JBIKMI010000256.1:0-4042 GCA_044359285.1 Kiritimatiellia bacterium | reverse complement strand
CGGCGGTAGCCGAAACAAGCGGCATCCTTGCGTTGATTATCAAAGAACAGATTCCGTGAACTCATTTTTGGGCCTTCCATAGAATTTGCGGGAACATTGTGGTCTTCTTTCGGACGCAAGTCCGACGAAGCGGGTGGTTTAAGCGTAACCAAGTAAGGGTGAGCTCAAGTGTGCGATGAAGTGCGGGACTAAGAGTCATGGGCGGCGACCTTTGATAGAGATGTGAGCATTGCCGCGATGCGTCTCAACAGCTCGCGCCCGTGATCCACTCGGCAAACATCAGTAGGTCCATTGGCTGTAGCCAAGTCCACAAGTGATGCCGACTGGACGGTCGATTTGTATGCGATGCCGAAGAACTTCGCCTGATCTGCTCCGGTGAATCGACCATTACCCTCTGCAATATTGAGAACGATAGCTGTCGATGCCTTATCAAGCTTGGAGAGTAGATCGGCACTACAGACCAACTCCGTAGTCATGCTTTCCAGCCATGTCACGAGTTGGAGCCCGGTCTTATAAACATCCAGATCCTCATGGCTGAACAAGTTGCCTTTCTTCGTACGATACTCTGCATGATCCTCGCGGACCCTATTGCCAGTTGCCTTCCACATCGTTATGAGAATGCTGACAATCTCTGCCAAGAGGGCCTTTCCCGGACCGACATCATCAGGAGCCAGCAGCGATCTTGCCACGAACACATCCAGACACCCGGCACACTCAAGTGCAGAACCATTGGCGTGCCCCAGGTAGATGATTCTATCCTTCGGAGACCACGAACTGCTGGCGTGCGCAATATTCACCAGAATGCTCTCCGCAGCACGATCAAGGTGGTCGCACGCGGCAACGCGCCGGGATAGGCCATCGAGCAAGGTGCTGCGGATCGCCGCAAACCCCAACCCCTTCTGGTAGACCTTCAGCTTTTCATGCCCAAACAGTTGTGCCATAGTCGCCACGCCTCTCTTCCAAACACTTCATCGCCCTCTTAGTCCAACCCTTAATCTCACACTTATCTGGTTACGCTTAATCCGACGAAGCGGGTGGTTTAAGCGTAACCACCTAAGAGTGAGTCTAAGTGTGGGATCAAGTGTGGGACTAAACGTTCCAAACACTTCATCGCCCTCTTAGTCCAACCCTTAATCTCACACTTACCTGGTTACGCTTAATCCGACGAAGCGGGTGGTTTAAGCGTAACCACCTAAGAGTGAGTCTAAGTGTGGGATCAAGTGTGGGACTAAACGTTCCAAACACTTCATCGCCCTCTTAGTCCAACCCTTAATCTCACACTTACCTGGTTACGCTTAAACCACTCGCTTCGTCGATTATCGAAGATTGCCGCGCATCCGTGGGACATTTTTATGCGTTTGCCCTGTCAAAATCTACGCCAACAGGCCGAATCAGTGTGGACCAGAAATTTACCTACCCACCGATTCTGCGTGAACTCATTTTAATCCTCTGTATTCTTCTCGTTTCGTGACCTGCCCCGTCCCGGCAAGGACTTTATCCCCCCGCCGTCCGGAATTCCTTGCAGGCGGCCACGTAGGCCTTCACATTCTCCCATGGAACCTCCGGCTCGAGCATGTGCGAGGGACAGCAGAAAAGCCCACCCCGAGCGCCGGCCAGTTCCAGGTTGCGGAATACCACGGACCTGACGTCCGCAGGCGTCCCGAAGGGCATGGTGGTCTGGGTGCCAAGCGTCCCGTTGAAGGAGAGCCTGCTCCCGAACTGGGCGTGAATCTTATCGACCGCCATGCATTCCGGCTGGACCGGGTTGAGAATCTCCACGCCGGCCTCAATGAGGTTCTCGATCAGCGGCTCCACGAACCCGCAGGTGTGGTAGAAGACGAGGATATCCGGCTTGACCCGCTTCGCGGCCGCGATCACCCTGGCCAGTCGCGGCTGAATCCAGACACGGTACATCTCCTCCGACATCATGATGGCCTGCTGCATGCCGATATCATCGCCCAGTTCGAGAATATCCACCCCCGCCATGGCAAACGCCTCGGCCCGCTGGCAGGCGTGCGCCGTGATCGTGTCGAGCAGGAAGGTAGCTTTTTCATCCTCCACAGCCATGTCCATCATCAACTCCGGCATGCCCCGGATGTACCAGGCGGTTTCCCAGATGGTGCACGCCATCCCGCCGACGGCGGCCCGGCCCTCGGCCTGCACGCGCGCGACAGCCTCGCGGATGGAGGCCGTACCCTGGAGATCGAACTCCGGGAATGGGTAGGCCTGCAATGCTTCAAGGGAGTCGGCCTTTTCCAGGGGATGCCGCATGTGCGTCGTGTGATGCGCGGCCCCGCCGCCCGGCTCGCGCGCCACCCCGTAGTGGTCGAAGGTGGTTCCCGCTTTCAAGGGCGAATCATAGTAGCGCGACCAGTTGACCGGCTCGCGCACCCGCGCGGCAAGCCCCGGCACCCAGTCGATGCAAAAGCCCTCGGGATAGTCGAAATACTCGGCCATGGGAGTATCGCCGGCAATGGACTTGTACGTCTCCCAGAGCGCAGGACAAAGGGCAAAACCCACCGGTGCGTGTTTGTACCCCTGCCGCCGATACAAGCTCAATAGATTCTCGCGTTGCGTCATGCCGTCTCCTCTTCTTTCGCGATCGTAATACCCATGATCATCCCGGCTGGCGGCCGTCAGTCGGCCAGTTCCACCATCTGGTGGCAGACCAGCTCCGGCACGGTGAAACGGACGCGCCCGCCCTCGTAGGTGAACGGCACCGCCGTGCCCTGCGGCACCAGCTTGACCGTGCCCGGCTTGCCCGACCGCCGCACCGCCACGCTGACGTCGTGCAGCGGCAACAGCTCCTCGATCACTTCAACGCCGTTACCGCGCTTGACCGGCGTGGCAAAGAGCAGGTGCAGGATGTCGCGCTTCTGCGCGTCCTGACGCATCAGGGTGAAACGGCCGCTGCTCGGCAGGTTACTTTCGACCTGCAGCGACAGCTCGCGCTTCAGCGCGTGGATGAAGATCTCGCGCAGGATCTGCTGGCCCTTGTCGAGGTACAGCTTGCACAGCGGATGCGCGATCCAGGTGCCGTGCGGTCCGGAAACCACGGCCGGGCTGGCCGCGCCGCGCCGGTTGGGGGTGTGCGCGTGCGAGCAGAACGAGCCGAGGGCGCGGTTGAAGTAGGGCTCTTCACGTTCGACCAGGACCTTGCCGCCACGCCGCTTCAGCACCCGGCCGGCGCCGTAGACCACGAAGGAGGTCTTCGGCCAGGGCGCGATCGCCTCGACCGGCACCAGGTATTCCGGAGCGAACGGCGACCGGCCCGCGTCGTCGGCCCCGAAGTCGAGGACCTGCACATCAGCGTCGGCCTTCAGCCCCGATTCGCCGGTGGCGAGGACGCGGCCGCCGCCCGCGACGTAGGCGAGCAGCTTCGCCGCCAGCGCCGCATCGGCGCGGATGGCGTCGGGCAGCACCAGCAGCTTGTAGCGCGACCAGTCGGCCTCGCGATCGACGACGTCGAACCACACATGGCCCTCCAGCAGCATGCGCACCGCGCCCTCGTCGATACCGCCACCTCCGGCCGTGGGGTGCGTCGAGTTCTGTGAGACGGCCTCGTGCGACAGCAGGGCGACCTCGGCCAGGCTGCGCGCGCCGCCGAGCCACGCCTCCTTGGCTTCGACCTCGGCGTAGGCGGCGCCGATCGTGGCGTAGGTCGCCTCCTCCATGCAGCCGTCGGGATGCAACTGGTCGCCGACCGAGACGGCGGCACCCTGGGCGATGGCGGCGGCGGCCTCGTAGCGCAGGGCGTTGGGGTGCTTGAAGCCACCGAATTCGCCCCATGAGAGGTGGAACTTCCCGGTCATGCCGAGGAACTCCAGACCGGTGGTGCGGGCGTAACCGGCGGAGAGCGGGAAATGGTCGTAGCCCCAGCCGCCGGTGGGCAGCGATTCCAGCTCCAGATGGGTGTTCTGCCGGGCGATCTCCAGGTCACCGCGGGTGATGTGGCCGGAGTTGTGGAAGATGCGTGCGCCCGGGCAGCCCTTGTCCAGGGCCTCGCGCATGCGCCGGGTGTAGTTCAGGTAGACGCGACGGT
>JBIKMI010000385.1:0-5750 GCA_044359285.1 Kiritimatiellia bacterium | reverse complement strand
CCCGCGAAAGCCGACAAGCTGACCCTCTGGAATGCGCGCGGTCTGCTCGATGTCCAGTTGGGGCTGAAAGGTGATGGCAAGTGGCACGACCTCCTAGGCTGGACTACCAATGCGCCATCAACACGGGTGATCGAAATGGGAGAAGGGGTTTGTTTTCAGGCAAGCCGACCGATAATGTGGGTTGTGCGCCGACCTTACAGGTTCTAATCTGTAGTCCCCAGGGACAGTACTTGCCCTGGTTGCCGGCAAGTCGGTAAAGATTTTCACGCGAAGCCGCGAAGGTACGAAGGGGATGTTTAAAACAAATCCCTTTCAGCTTTTTTAGCGTCTTCGTGCCTTCGCGTGAGATCTTCTTACATCCGCCAGGGACCGCCTCTGTTTGTCGCCTTTTCATACCTCATCCTTCATATTTCATTTGGGCCGCCAGGGACAGACCCTGTTCTTGTTCAATCTTGCTTTTCCTCTAATTAATTACAATACTAATCAAGATGAATGAGCGGGTATACATTGAGACCAGCGTGGTGAGTTATCTTACGAGCAGGCCAAGTCGGGATTTGGTCATAGCGGCGCATCAGGAGTTGACGCGCCAATGGTGGACAGACCGAGGCGGGAAGTTTGATCTGTTCATTTCAGAACTTGTTTTAGAAGAAGCGCGTAGGGGTGACTCGATCGCTTCGGCGAATCGAGTTGAAGCTATTGAGAAATTGTTGATTCTTTCCGCTACCCCCGAAGCCGTTGTGCTCGCGGCTGGAATTTTATCGGAAGGTTCGTTTCCGCGGGAAGCGGCTGCGGACGCATTACATATCGCGATTGCATCTGTGAATGGGATGGATTACTTGCTGACATGGAACTGCAAGCATCTTGCCAATGCAACACATCGGAATCGGGTTGAACATTTTGTTGAAGGGGCCGGGTATGCTTGTCCGGTCATTTGCACGCCAGAAGAATTGATGGAGGACTAATTATGTGGGTTGATCAAATAGTAGAGCAAGTGCGGTCTGCACGGCGGGAATATGCAGAACAGTTTGGCTTTGATCTCCAGGCTCTCGCGGCAGATCTCCGTCAACGTGAGAAACAACATGTCGGGAGAGTCGTCTCTTTCCCGCCAAAACCTGCCACACGTAGAAAGACGGCTTAAGAGGTGTCGCCAGGGGCCGTCCCTGCGCTGGTCCTGGCAAGTCGTTAAAGATTTTCACGCGAAGCCGCGAAGGTACGAAGGGAATGTTTAAAACAATCCCTTTCAGTTTTTTTTAGCGTCTTCGCGCCTTCGCGTGAGGTCCTCTTTCCCGTTCTAGTAACTGAAAAGCGTTTCAGGCTGGAGGGACGACCTCTGTGTCGTCCGTTTTTAGCGAGGAATCGGGGTCAGCCCTCAAACGATAAATTGTGCGCCAAGAACAGTCCTCATTCTGCCTTCTCAACCCTGAAGGGGTTGAACTCTAAAGCCAGGGGTGTGAAGCCCTGGAACCAGGTTGGAAAGAATAAGGGAATCGAGGCCAGAGTGAGCGAGTGCGGCCGGCTGTCATTTTTCGCGATCAATGGGCACAACGGGTTTATCGGCGACCCAGAACCCGGGGTGTTACCCCGGGCTGAGGAGTGGCACCCGCTTCGGGGTGCTGGAAGTCGCCATGGCCAGTCCTTATTCTGGCCTGCACATTGGGTCGCAGGGGTTACCCCGAACGAATGCGGATGTTTTTCTCAGTGACGACGGTGAAGGCGCCCTTCAGTCGACATTCGTGACTTTCCACCGCAACGGAGACCATCCGGATACGGTTTGATGCGCTCTCATCATTGAGTCGCAACAAGAGAATGCCGGCATGTTGACGACCGCTTCTAAATACCAACTCACCGAAATCCTTGTCGTTGGTGATAATGATTCGTTGATCTTGAACGGCCAGATCTAGAATGTCAGAATCACGAGCTTGAGGTAAAGATTCCGTTACGCAAATCACATCATGACCAGCTGCGCTAAGCCACTCTGTTACCCCGCGGCCCGTAGATTCATCAACGAGAAAACGCAACATGATTTCCCCTTATGCCATAGCTGCTACTGGGAAAACATCTTCATCGGCAACGACTCCGGCGGCATAGTTCAGCGCGTCACGAATGTCTTCTCGGGTCAAACAGGGATACTCGGCCCGGATGCCTGCATCCCCAATTCCCTGCGCAACCATTCGTACGATTAAGTCGACTGGAATGCGTGTCCCTTTAATAACTGGTTTGCCTGCCATAACTCCGGGGTTTATGGCAATGCGTGTAAAAAATTCTACATTCATGTGTGCCCCTAAACTTGATCAGTAAGATGTATACTCTGCTATGATAGATAAAAGGGTAGCTAAGAGAAAGCGCTAAATGTACGAATCGATTGGTGAGGGACAGGTTGATAGTGTCGATTGCGAAATGAGCGCGAAGCACAGGTGGCGTTCGGCGTCCCGACGAACGATTTGTTACTTCAGGGAACTTTAAAGGCCTTCAGCCGCCGAGGACGCCGGCTGCCACCCAAAATCCCCGTGGTTTGATTCGCCAGGGACAGTCCCTGTTCTTGTCCGGTCCGCTAGCGACAGTCCCTGTTCCGCGATTGGATAGACCACTTCGCCTCAATGGTGTCAGCAGACAGGTCAGCGCCACACGCCCATTCGACAAAATAGCCTCTACTCGAGACTTTTATGAATTCGTTCAGATCACGTAAAGCTTCGAACGCCTCAAATTCCAAATAAGGAGTGAGGTCAAATGTTCCCGTACGCCCATCTTCTGAAGAGACAGACAACATCCAATTCGATTCCGGCTGAATTTTCGAAATAATCATTGGTCAAGTCCTTTGATTTGAATCACGCGACCGGACTTGGCTTGGTTGATGGCATTCAGGAGCCGTTCGACCAGGGGAAGGAGAGTTTCATAGCAACTGTTCGGCGCGCGGAGAACGATGATGCACAGTGAATCGGCTGGCAGGGCTTGCTGGTAGATCAGATTGGAGTCCATGGTGACAAAGACATCGAACTCACCCTGGATCAGGCTCAACAGTTCGGAGTCCTTTTTTCCCGCCCAGCCTTGACGGGGCACGGTGGTTATGGTGTGGGAATGAAGATCTCTTGCCAAGCGCCGGGGAAGGCATTCGTCAAGGATCACTCTCATGCGGGGACGGCTTCAAGTAAATCCTGTTTGGCTGCCTCCAGAACGGCAATCACCTGATTCCGTTTGACAGAAGGGAAGTCGTACAGGAACAGATCAATGGAATCACCTGCTTCAAGGCACGCAATCAAATTCTGTACCGGTACCCGGGTGCCCTCAAAAACCGGAGTGCCACCCAGAATATCGGGGTCGCTAACGACAGACTGTTTCAAGTGATTCATGGCCTTATTATTGTAACTTTTCCTAATTATTCAAGCTTTCTAAATCGCCATGGATAGTCCCTCTTCTGGTTCCAGCAACAAGCCCCCAGCGACAGTCCCCATTCTGGTCGGCCAGGGAAACTCCTGGGCGGATGCTCATCGGATCAAACGGTTCAATAAGAGGTCTTCCGTATTTCTCCGGGCATCTAGAACGGCGAGTACATATACCTGGTCGGCCTCGATCCGGTACATAATACGCCATGATTTATGGATGAGTTCCCTATACAACATCACCTGCTGCGCCTGTAGTTCAGGTACGATCCGGCCCCGTTCGGGGAACTGGCAAAGTGTGTCTGTTTTGCAGCGAATCTCGTTGAGAATGTTAACTGCGGTGGAAAAATCAGCCTTGGCAATATAGTCGATCACCCCATTCAGGTCGTCCTCTGCCACATAAGTCCATTGCACGTGATACCGCCCTCGAAGCGTCATCGCGTCGCCTTTTGTGAGGCTAATTTTCTCTCAATTCGGCTGAAAACCTCCGCTTGCGGGTGGAGTCGCCTGGCCCGGACATCTTCCTCCCCTTGGACAAGAAGCTTGAGCATGCCCATTGCGGCCTGGGTCTGCTCGTAAGTTTCCGGGTCTTGAAGAATAGCACGGGCATGGCCGCTCTGGGTAATGACAACAGGGCGGTGTGTATCGTTGACCTGATTCAATAGGTCGGCCGCACGGGCCTTCATATAACTGATGGGGCGAATATCTTCGGATGTTTTCATAGCCACTCCCTTCCAGACTTAATTCAATACTATAAAAAGACCGGCTTTAGAGCAAATAGATTAAAGGTGTTTGCCAGGAACAGTCCCCATTCTGCCCAGTCGGAAATGATTTTCACGCGAAGCCGCGAAGGCACGAAGGGGAATGTTCAAAACAAATCCCTTTCAGTATTTTCGTGGCTTCGCGCGTTCGCGTGAGATCTTTTCTTCCTTTCACCAACGATATTCTTGACTGCCTGTGCTGAGATCAGGGTCCCGTTATAAGCCGGTCCAAATCGGTATTCAGGGCTTCCGCAAACCGCCTGGCCATGGCGCGCGTCAATGCCCGCTTTCCGCTTTCGTATTCACTCACCATGTTCTGGCGGATCCCAACCTTCCCGGCCAGCTCCGACTGGGTCAGTTCCGCCTTCAGTCTGGCGCCAGCCAGAAGATGGCCCGTCCGGTTGCGGTTCATGTCCTGCCAGAAATCAGTTTTATCAATGGGGACACTGGCGTCGTGCTGGGGGGTTAAGACGCTCACATCGAACTTGCGCCGGATCCAATTCAGCAATTCAATCGGATTTTCGCCACTCAATGCCATTTCAATATGGGGCTTTTTCACGACTGCCAACATAATACACCTCAATTTCAATAGTGTTCTTTTCCCAAATCCAGCATGCCACATGACTATAATTCAAGTGGCAATGGTAGGTATTGTCCGCTAACTTCGAGAAGTTTTTCCAATCCCGCTGCAACGGCCCGTGGGCCTTGAGTTCTTCCACCAGCAAGAAGAACAACTGCCGGACCTCCAAGGGTAACCGGGCTAAATTCTTTTCAGCCTTTTTCTTGATCCTGACTTGATAGTGCATGGAATCATTACCGGAATATTACTAAGTATGGTTATATTGTCAATTGCCAGCTGCTTATGTATCACTAAATAATACTATAGTATAGTTATATTGCGGGAAAGATTAGGGGCGGGTTGATCGCGTCGATTTCGCTGTAGTAGCCGCCGCCTGCCCTGAGCCTTGCCTGCGGTGAGCTTGTCGAACCGTCGAAGGGGTGTCGGCGGCACTCTTAAGGCATACCGGCGACACGCCGGTTACTACATAGGGATGTGGGGGTTTGTTTTTCCGAATAATCCTGTATATCCTGTACATCCATGTTAAGCGTTTTTCTATTCGCTAGGGACAGTTTCGATTGGTGAGTGTCCGCCAGGGACAGTCCCTGTTCTGGTAAGTCAAAAGCGTTTCAGGCTGGAGGGACGACCTCCGTGTCGTCCGTTTTTAGGCCCATGGACGGGACAGAGCCCGTCCCTCCAGGCGGAAGCACGAGGGGCGCTCAAATAAATGTTTAACATGGATGTACAGGATAAACAGGATATTTCGGCCCCCCCATATCTTATCCTGTAAATCCTGTCTATCCATGTTTGTACAGGCCCCTGTCCGCCAGGGACAGTCCCTGTTCGTCCCCGGAAATACCCCTCACCTGAATCCTCTCCCCCAAGGGGAGAGGAGAGATGGGAATCAAGTACTCTGGGACTACTCCCTCTCCCCCAAGGGGAGAGGAGAGATGGGAATCAAGTACTCTGGGACTACTCCCTCTCCCTTGAGGGGAGAGGGCTGGGGTGAGGGTGATGTTGGACCGGCACCAGGGATCCGTCGGGGACCGTCCC
>JBIKMI010000390.1:0-4964 GCA_044359285.1 Kiritimatiellia bacterium | reverse complement strand
CGTTGAGGGCGGAATTGGGGAGAGTGCAGTACAACCGCATCGTGTCCTGTGAGCCGTTGTTGTAGGCGGAGGATTGCCATTCCGTCCAGTTCCTTGATGCGTGAGTCATCTCTAGGATGGAGCCGTTCACCGTGGTAGCCCAACCCAATGAGATTTCGCCCTCGGTACTGGGTAGGAACCACATCTGGCTGAATATCTCGATATGGCTCTTCCCTGCAAAGTTGGTATCGGAACTGTGCAGGCTGATCCAATTGGCTACGGTTCCCAACAGTCCTTCAAGGTCAAGTGTGGCGGACTGGTAGATGGTGCCGACATCGTTGTTCATCAGGTCTATGGCAAAAGAGGTGTTCACGGGGCCTTGCACGGCATCGCCGTATTGGATGGTCTGTGCGGATTTGCCCGATATGGGGAGGCACAGGGCAATGGCTATACTGGCGAGGAATAGGCTGAATCGAAACCTTGCCTGATTATGGACTGCAACGAACGGCATAGGCTCATCCTGCCGATGGGAGCCGTTAAAATCAAGCCTGACCTCTCCTTGAAAACATTTCCATTTGAACTCCCGCCCTATAAGCGTATTTTAGAGGGCATGAAGATACCAGTTTCAAGAATGACGCTATTATGGCTTGGATGGATCGCTACAGTCTTCCTTGTCTCCGCATTGTGTCCTTTCGGCAACAGTGCATGCGTCTGAATGCTGCGGCCTGATAACTTGATTGCCATCTAAGGAGGCGATCAATGAACAATGGTAGTGGCAAGGATTTACTGGTGGAGTTGGAGCAGGTTCGAGAAGAGCTGGCGGCATGGCGGGCGAATCCCGCAAAAGGGAAGGCCATCCCCGACTCGGTATGGCTCAAGGCGGTCTGTGCAGCGAAGCATCACGGTGTGAATCCGGTGAGCAAGGCACTTGGGCTGGATTACACTTACCTGAAAAAACGCGTTACGGGTGGTGGGCGCAAGCGTCGGAGTTCTGGCTTGGTGCCCGCTTTCGTAGAGGTAAAGCCTGAAACGTCATCGGCGGAGCTTGCCTGTGTTATCGAACTGGAGAAGGGCAGCGGGACCCGGATGAGGATCTGTGTAAAGTCGGGCAGTTCCGTGGATTGGTGCCGGATTAAAGAAGCCTTTCTGGGGGCATAGCTCGACATGCTCTCAGTGACACCGCAGATGCGGATTCTTGTGGCTGTGGAGGCGATAGACTTTCGCAACGGAATAGACGGACTAGCGGGGGTGTGCCGGAACCAGTTTCAGAAGGATCCCCTTGCCGGCTGCATGTTTGTATTCCGGAACCGCAGAGGGACCTCGATCAAGGTTCTGGTCTATGATGGGCAAGGGTTTTGGTTGTGCCAGAAACGGTTGTCAACGGGGCGTTTTCGCTGGTGGCCAAAGAGTGGTGCGGAGGCGCTGAAGAAAATGGAGGCCCGGGAGTTACAACTGCTGTTATGGAACGGAGACCCTGGCAGTGCCGCCATGAGTCCATTGTGGAGGAAACTGGAGTAACGGAACGCTGGAAAATAACTGAAGAAAAAACGTGCGTTCCATTTGTTGGTCTGCTACGTTTCTTTGCATGGAAGAGGTATTTCGATATCGCAGTCGTTCTCTGAGCCGTGAAGACATTGCCGGTTTGCGCGATCTGATTGCGCAACATCCGCAGGCCAGTCGGCGTCGGCTTTCCGCCCTTGTGTGCGAGGCCTGGGGGTGGAAGCAGAGCAACGGCGCCTTATGCGACATGATCTGCAGGAGTCTGATGCTTGCCCTGCACCGGGCCGGGCACATTGAATTGCCGACGCAGAGATATTCACCGCCAAACTCACTTGCGAAACGCCGTAAGCCGGCCACGGATTTTGAAGTGGATCAGAGCCCGATAGAATGCGGGTTTAAGGAGTTGCCGCCTCTGACAATCCAACAGGTGCGGCGCACCGATGCGGAGAATTTATTCAATGGGTTGATCGAGCGATTCCATTATCTCGGTTATGCCCACCCCGTGGGGGAGCAACTCAAGCAAATCATCTATGCCGGGGAACGGCCCGTAGCCTGCCTGGGGTGGAGTTCAATACCCTGGCACATTGGGCCGCGAGACAAATTTATTGGCTGGTCTCCGGCGGTGCGGCGGAAGAATTTGCATCTGGCGGCCTACAACACCCGATTCCTCATTCTGCCGTGGGTTAAAGTCAAGCATCTGGCCAGTCATATACTGGGGCTGGCCATGCGTACGATCAGCGATGACTGGCAGCGGGCCTACAACCACCCCGTCTATTACCTTGAGAGTTTCGTGGATACCGAGCGCTTCGTCGGCACCTGCTACAAGGCGGCAAACTGGAAATGCCTGGGCCAGACAACCGGACGAGGAATCAAAGATAAAAAGAATATTGTGACGCTGTCGCTTAAGGATGTGCTGGGCTATCCGCTCACCCGGGATTTTCGCGAGAAGCTGTGCGGGGACACCGTTCCGTGAAAGGGGTCAAACCGCTGGAACTGGATGAAGCTCAATTAGGCGAGCTCCAGCGAAAGCTGGACAAGCGGGAACTCTCCGACGCCGATTGCGAACAACTCAAAAGCCTTATCGACTTGCTTCGTTTTTTAGGCACGCACTACCAGCAGGCGAAGATCTCCATGCAGCGGGTGCTTAAGATGATCTTCGGAAGCCGCACGGAAAAGACGGACACGGTTTTGAAGCGCAATCCCAAGCAGGAGGCGAACCCTGCCGGGGTAAAGCCGAAGCGAAAAGGACATGGGCGATTGGGCGCGGATCGCTATCCCGGCGCACAAAGAGTTCACATTGCGCATGAACTGCTGCGCCCCGGCCAGCCATGTCCTGATTGCGAGAAAGGACTTCTCCGGGATATCAAGCGCCCCTCCGTCGTGTTGCGGTTTTGCGCACAACCCGTGATCAAGGCAACGGCTTATGTGCTTGAGCAACTGCGGTGCGCACTGTGCGGAAAAACCTTTACGGCAAGCCCGCCCGCCGAAGCGGGCAAAGAAAAATACGATGGGAATGTGGCTCCGATGCTTGCCGTGCTTCGATATGGCTTTGGAATGCCGCTGAACCGGATCAAGGATCTCCAGGACATGTTCGGCGTTCCCTTGCCACTGGGCACTCAATGGGAACAAGTCAAAGCCTGTTATGACGAGCTCAGTCCTGTGATCGCAACGGAATTGGTGAAACAGGCAGCCACGGGAAGCGTGCTTCACAATGATGATACCACGGGGCGGGTGCTGGAGCTTGAAAAGGATATCCGGGCCCGTAAAGCAGAGGCCAAGCCCGGAGAAAAACTGCGTACCGGGGTATTCACCACCGGCGTGGTCTCCGTTACCGACGCTGGCAGGATCGCCCTGTACACCACAGGCCCGCAACATGCCGGGGAAAACCTTCAGGATGTTCTCGACCACCGTCCCGCCCACCTGCCCGCCCCTATCCAGATGTGTGACGGTCTCAGTCGCAATGAGCCCCAAAGCGAAACCCTCAAGGCCAACTGTAATAGCCATGGCAGACGTGAGTTTGTTGAAATTTCCGACCACTTCCCGGCGGAATGCGAACAGGTTCTGGAGACCATTAAGCTCGTCTACAAAAACGAGATCGACACGGTGAAACAGAAAATGACCCCAGACCAGAGGCTTTTGCATCATCAGCAAAACAGCGCGCAGCCCATGGAAACGATGAGAGTTTGGATGGAACAGAAACTCAACGGAACCCAGATCGAACCTAACAGTGATCTTGGTGCAGCCTTCAAATACGTCCTGAAACGGTGGGATAAGTTGACGCTGTTTTTACGCCAGGCGGGAGCCCCACTCGACAACAATCTTTGTGAGCGAATTTTGAAAACCTCAATCCGCCACCGCGACAACTCCCTGTTTTACAAAACGATGATAGGGGCGAAAGTCGGCGATTTCTTCATGAGCATCATCCAAACCTGTCGCCTTTGCGGGAAAGACCCCTTCGATTACCTCTCCACCCTCAGGCGGCATGCCGGAAAACTTCCGGAAAATCCATCCGCTTGGATGCCTTGGAATTATCAGGCAACAGCCGCCGGTCCGCCAGCCACCTGAAATAACCCGCATCTATACCGTCACGCCGCTATTTCTGACGTGTCGCCACCGAAAAATGCCGCAATGCACCGTTGCCGAAAGGACACAATATATCCTCAATATGAAGGATTTGGGGACAGGAAATATGTTTGGATTCTGCTGAAAAACCCCACTTCACCGGATACCCGTCGCTGATCCGTGGCTTTCACTTTTTCGCTTTTTGTGTTTTTTTCTTTTCGGTTTTGTTCTGTATTGGCGTCTGAGTTTTATTGAGGCGGTGCACAGACAGTGAATTTCTGTCCACCAGAGACCATTGGAACTCCTCCCCTCCTTCCAGCCCGATGGCCGCCGCTAGCGGCAGCGGAATAAATACATAGAACCGATCTGTTCGCCCTTTCGAATGAATCGCCTGAACTTTAACGGGGTATTGTGCTTGCATTCGTTAAGGCTAGGCCATAGCCTAGCCATTGTCAACTTATAAATGGGAGCAAAACGCATGTCGCTACCGAGTCAACTTCCGCTACTGGAGCCAGCCGCCCCCCTGCTGGCATTGTTCAGCCAATCCGATCGGATTCCCCGGGTAGTGCGCCGACAGGCCGACTTCTACCTGTTCTTCGCCACCACCATTTTCCCGCTACTGGAAGCTTACCGGGAGCGCCTGTCATTGCTGTACTGTTCCGATAACGGCCGCCCGGCGTGGGACCCCGTTCGGCTATTGGGGGTTATGATCATGCAATTCGTCACGCGGATGCCTGACCGACAGGCCGCCGAAGCCGTCCAATACGACAATCGGTGGCGTCTGGCGCTGCACTTGAGCGTCGATGACGTCTCGTTTCATCCTTCGCTGCTCTGTGTTTTTCGTAATCGGCTGGTTGAAGGGAAGCAGGCGAGCCTAGCCTTTGAAGCGATCCTGGATCATCTTGTTGAACAGGGCTGGATCC
>JBIKMI010000182.1:0-5780 GCA_044359285.1 Kiritimatiellia bacterium | reverse complement strand
TCCGGCCAAGCCTTTAAAATCATCCTGTCGGACATCAAGGATGGTGCTGGAAACATCTTGCCCGACCTGGAATTCCCACACCGGATCAATTACGATGCTGATCATACGCCCCCAACAGTGCTGTCTACATCCTATTCCTCGAACATATTCTGGACAACGGCCGCCGCAAGAATTGGAGAAACCAATCCTTCCTTTACCTCACGAAGCGGCGGGACTACAACCTTGAAATGCCAACCGGGCGAAGCTCCCTATCTCACGCTGGTATCCGGATCTTCAACCGGAGCCATGACGCATCTGTTTTCCCCGAAATGGAACGTTGATCAATACCCCTGTCTCGCATTTCAACTGCGACACCCCGTATTGATCTCCAACGAAAATCCCCGGGTCGCTATTATTCTGGAAACTGAAGCGACCAATACGTTCAAATTCAGTCTGTCTGAAATTCCAGCGGAAGCCATACTCCAGGGCCCTCCCAAACCATTGACGTGGGCGTCAAATGCATGGCAATCATTCATCATTGATGCGGGCAAACTTATCAAGAACCAGCAGCCAGCCGGATCAACGAACCAGTTTGTAGTAAAAAGCCTGACCTTCATCACTGACGGCAATGCCAAACGCTGCCAGCAGCAACTTCAAAGCGTATTTGTCTTTGCCTCATGGAAAACCAATGACCTGATAAAAATGGACGCCTATGACGAGAGTGGTATCGCCGGTATCCAATGGAAAGATACACAACAGACAAACGGCACGAGCCTCACGCCCTACTCCTTGCCCGCCTCGGTAAAAGAAACCGGATGGCTGACATTGCGCGTAAGGGATAAAGCTGGCAATCTCTCCCTTCCGCTGCATATACCGATTTTAGGCAGAGAATAGTGAAATACAAAATGGTTACAAAAGTAAAAATCCCAAAACTGACCGAAAACGACGAAGAACAGGTCATCACCGCCTGGCTGAAAAAAAAGGGTGAGTACGTCAAAAAGGGAGATCCGCTGGTCGAACTTTCCACCAGCAAGGCGGCATTCGAGGTGGACGCTCCACGCTCGGGCTTGTTGCTTGCAATACTGGCCGAAGTGAAGAGCAGTCTCCCTGTAGGATACGTTGTCGCCCTTATCGGAGACTCGAACGACATTTTGCCCGATGTGAGCGCCTCTAACCGCCGTCTGATTGAAACGCAAACACGCAAGATTCAAGCCGTTCCATTGGAAAAAGGCAAACAAACCGAAGCCGGAACCGGCACACTCCGGGCCACTCCCGCCGCACGCCGACTCGCCCGTGAACACGGAGCGGACCTTGCAGAAGTGCAGGCTAAGTATAAGGTTGATGTCATCACTGAAAACGTGCTGAATAGATACCTGATGGAAAAGAAGTGACCATACACATTACATGAAACTAAAAGGCAAAGTGGCCATTGTAACCGGTGGTGGGCGTGGTATTGGCCGGGCCGTGGCATTGGCACTGGGAGCCGAAGGCGTCCATGTGGTGGTGAACTACGTTAATCAGGCTGCGGCCGCCGGGGAAGTTGCCGGCCTTATCCGCAGTTTTGGCCAACAGGCAATTCCCTTCAAGGCCGATGTGCGTTATCTGGATCAGGTCAAAGCCATGGTGGATCAGGTAAAGCAAGCACTGGGACGGGTGGACATCCTGGTAAACAACGCTGGGATTATCCGCGATAACTACGTCACCTTCATGAAGGACGAGGAGTGGAATGAAGTGCTGGACGTTGATTTGAAAGGGGCCTATCACTGCATCAAGGCGGTGGGCCGGGAGATGATCCGGCAGAAGTCCGGGCGCATCATCAACATCTCCTCTGACGCCGGACTGATGGGCGATTTGATGCGCGCCAATTATGCATCGGCCAAGGCCGGCCTGATCGGGTTGACAAAATCCGTAGCGCGGGAATTCGCTCCCTCGGGCATCACGGTTAACGCCGTGTCTCCCGGCATTATCGAGACAGACCTGATCGCCGGCATGTCGGCGACTCGCCGAACGAAGCAACTTGAGCGCATTCCCCAGGGCCGCTTCGGGCAACCGGATGAAGTCGCCCGGGTCGTCGTATTCCTCGCCTCAAACGAAGCGCAGTACATCACCGGCCAGGTTCTGTGTGTGGATGGAGGGCTGCACATTTGAAAACGATCGTCGTCACAGGAATGGGCGCTGTATCTCCCTACGGAATCGGAGTACCGCGCCTGTGGGATGCCTTATGCAACGGGGAATCGGCCATCGGGGACCTGACACGTTTCGACCTCAAGGATTTCGCCTATACACGGGGCGGTGAAATCCGCGATTTTCACCTGCCCAAGGACTGCGCCGCAACAGGTGCAAACACCGACCTTGCCACGCAGTTCATGTTGGCGGCGGCGGCAGAGGCGCTTCGGGAAGGCTTCCCTGCCCCCTCCGAAACCGGAGTGGTTCTGGCCACTAATTTCGGGGGCATCAACTCCGGCGAAAATGTCATCACCGGCCTGTTAGGCAAGCGTACGGCGCAACCGTCAGACTATTCAGAATCTTTGTTCCAGTCCTGCGCTGACCATGTCGCCACACAATGGCATCTCGGCGGCCCCCGCTTCGTGTTGTCTCTATCGTGTGCATCAGGCACAGCGGCGATCGGTTATGGTATGGACCTCATCCGGCATGGACATGCCAAAGCCGTGCTGACAGGCGGGTACGACGCCTTGTCACGATTCGCCTGGAGCGGGTTGAGCGCCCTGCGAACCATGACCAAAGACGCGCTTCGTCCGTTCGATAAGAACCGATCCGGCACGCTGTTCAGCGAAGGCGCGGGGGCCCTGCTGCTTGAAGACGCGGAATCCGCCCGTGAACGCGGCGCCACGATATATGCCGAGATTGCGGGATATGGGGCCAATAATAACGCCTTTCACATGACCGCTCCGGCCAAAGAGGGCGCGGGTTCAGCCGCCGTCATGCAGATGGCACTCCACGACGCGCGTATGAAACCGGAGGAAATTGACCATATCAACGCCCATGGCACCGGGACCAAACCCAATGATGTCACCGAGACACAGGCCATCAAAAAGGTATTCGGGGCGCACGCCTATACGATGCCCATAACCTCAATCAAGTCGTCATCCGGCCACATGCTGGGTGCGGCCGGCAGTATCGAGGCCATTGCCTCGATCCTGTCGATCCGGAACCAATTGATCCCGCCGACCACAAATTACCGCGACCCGGACCCTGAATGCGATTTGCCCTGTGTCGCCACTGTCAAAAAGAGCATGGTACTCCGGGCTGTCCTGTCAAACTCGGCGGGCATCGGCGGTTGTAATGCGGCCGTGATTTTCAGGAGAGCAGAGTGAAAACCGTGGAAGATAAAGGCGTGGTCATTACAGGGGCGGGACCAGTCAGTGCCATCGGCATAGGAAGGGAAGCGTTCATGGATGGCGTACGCCGCTACCGGAGCGGCATCGGGCAATTTGCCGCCGAGATCAGCGATTTCAGCGTGGTGGACTACTTGGAAACCGAAAAAGCCTATCTTGACCGCGCTTCACAACTCGCCTTTGCGGCCATGAGCCTGTCGATTGAAGATGCCAATCTTGACCTTAAGAATATGGATCGCTCCTCCATGGGCTTGATTCTGGGTTCCGCAACCGGCTGTCTCGCAAGCACCCAGCTCTTCTTCAACGATTACCTGGAAAAAGGCCCCCGCTTTGTCAAACCGATACTCTTCCCCCATGCCTACGCCAACACCACCATCAGCCTGCTGGCAATCGAATATGGCCTGAATGGCTATCATCTCAATTTCTCATCCGGGGCCACGTCTTCATCCGGCGCACTATTGCATGCTTATGACATGGTCCGGACGGGCCGGTGCGCGCTGGCCTTCGCCGGCGGGTTCGAAGCCCTGAGCCCGATGCTCCTGCGGGGAACTGCATTGAATGATGACCAACAGGGATTCATGCCGGGCGAAGGCGCAGGAATAGTCGTGCTGGAGAATGCCGCCCATGCCCGGCAACGCGGCGCCGTTGTTCTGGGAGAGATTCTGGGCGGCGGCATGACAGGAGGAGACATCCTTAAAGCCATGCATCTTGCCTGCAGCAGTCTCGCAAAAAGGGATGACGCTGTAACAGGTTTTTCATTAGCAACCCCGGGCGGTGATCTTGATCCGGCGGAAATGGCGGCAATCATGGAATTCCAAGGCGACAGACCGGAAAGAATGCCCGTGAACCGCCTCAAGGCCATCCTGGGCGAGACGGCGGGCGCCGACACGGCGTTACGCGTGATCGCCGCATTGCATGCAATAAGTCCAGGTGTGACACTGGTCAACTCCATTGATCCAGGCGGTAACGTGGTGTGTCTGGCTGTGCGAGGCATGAACTCCGGGACCTGAAATCATTTCTATGACAACTCAACAACTTCTCAATTGGTATCGCACCATGCTGGTCATGCGCCTCTTCGAAGAGAAGGTGGAAAAACTCTTCTCAGATGGCGTCATTCGCGGCACTACCCATCCAGCCACCGGCCAGGAAGCGGTGGCGGTGGGCGTCTGCAGTGTGCTGAATAAAGGGGATTACATCACCAGCACCCACAGGGGGCATGGCCATTTCATCGCCAGAGGCGGAGACCCACGCCGGATCATGGCCGAGATTTTCGGCAAGGTAACAGGCTATTCACGGGGACGCGGAGGTAGCCAGTTTATGGCCGACTACAGACTGGGATTTCTCGGAGGCAATGGCATTACCGGCGGCAGTATTCCCATCGCCACCGGCGCCGCACTGTCGGCTAAAATAAAGAATACAGGGAAGATAGCGGTGTGTTTTTTTGGCGACGGCGCATCCAATCAGGGAACTTTCCACGAATCCCTGAATCTGGCCGGCCTCTGGAAACTGCCCGTCGTGTATGTCTGCGAGAATAACCTATACGCCATGTCAACCCATGTGGACAAGGCGATCCCCATACCCCACATCGCCGATCGCGCCGCCTCCTACGGCATTCCAGGCGTCGTGGTGGATGGCAACGACCTCCTGGCGGTCCGCGAGGTCATGCAGGCAGCCTGTCTGCACGCTCGTAACGGAGCTGGACCTACGCTGGTCGAGTGCAAGACCTACCGCCACTCCGGCCATTCGCGCGGCGATCAGCGCATCTATCGCTCACGGAAAGAGGAGGCATTATGGATGACACGCGCCCCCATCCGGCGTTTCCGGGCTGTACTGATCAAGCGCGGCGCACTAAACCAGGAAAACGACCGGCGCCTTCGCCGCGAGGCGCACGCCATTGTGGCGGAAGCGGTGCGGTTCGCCAAGCAGAGTCCTGACCCCGATCCCGCCACGCTTGAAGAAGGAGTGTTCGCTTGAGAACGATCAGCTATACCGAAGCCCTGAGGGAAGCCCTGCAAGAGGAAATGACAATCAACCCGGATGTTTTTCTCATGGGCGAGGACATCGGTCTTTATGGCGGGGCCTTCGGGGTCACACGCGGGCTCCTTGGCAAGTTCGGAGCCGAGCGCGTTCGTGACACCCCGATTTCCGAGCAGGGATTCGTGGGCGCCGCCATAGGCGCGGCTCTGGCGGGCTCCCGCCCGGTGGTGGAAATAATGTTCATGGATTTCATCACCCTGGCGGTAGACCAAATGGTGAACCAGGCTGCCAAGTTGCGCTATGTTCTGGGAAAACAGGCCCGGTGTCCTATGGTGCTACGTACCGTGGGCGGCGGCGGACGCTGCTATGGTCCCACCCACTCGCAAAGCCTGGAAGCCTGGTTCACGCATGTCCCCGGCTTGAAGGTGGTGGCTCCGTCAACGCCTGCCGATGCCAAAGGGCTGCTGA
>JBIKMI010000181.1:0-5817 GCA_044359285.1 Kiritimatiellia bacterium | reverse complement strand
GATAAGTTTTTTCTTATTCATGACTTTACTCCCGCAATGGATTAACCCTTATGCTCCTCGGGAAGTAGTACAACATAAATAATGTATATCAGTCAATAAATAACAACATATATTATGTATATATCAGTATTATTTACAATATATGTGCTGTAAAAAATGAGGCGACAAATAGCCCGTCCCTAACGGCCCACTACAGAGAAATTTCGCGAGCGATTGAAAATGAAAGACTTTTTCATGCGGGACATCGCGGAGAAGGGGCTTGTACTGTATGAAGCGCGAAGTCATTGAATGGGTTGATAAAGCCGAATTTGCTTTCTTTGTCTAAGGGCTAATCCTGTCTGCCTACTGGCTCTTCCCTTAAACAACCCAACAACTCTCCGCCCTTCCTCCGGAAGACCCCCGCGCGAAGCACAGGTGGCGTTCGACGTCTTGCCCTGAGCAACGTCGAATGGGCCCGGCGAACGATTTGCCTCTAGCGCTGCGCTTAAACGGCCGCCGAGACGTCGGCCGCCACCCTTCGCCACCGACAAAGACCCGCGCATACGTACACGCGGGCCTTCCGGCCTCCCCTCAGCAACCTAACAACCCAACAACTCAACAACCGTGGCGCCCCGCGCCACTCCCTACTGGAACCCGATGCGTTTACGCGGTGGGGCGGGTGGGGCCATAAGGTCGCGGATGGCATCAAAGACAGCCCGGAAACTGGCATCGTAGCGCTGTTCGAGAGTGGCGACCTTACGGGCGAGGCTCTCGACCGAGAGGGCCATACGACGGAGGTTGACGAAGGCCTTGACCACAGCCACGCTCATCTGAATCGCCTGCTGGCTGTTGAGCACCGTGGCGGCCATGATGGCGCCATGCTCAGTGAATCCTAGCGGCGGATACTTGCGATGTTTCCCGCGCTTTAAGGTCGCATTTTGCGACCTTAAAGAATCCCATTCTGGCAGGGTAAGGCGGAACACGAAGGGCTCGGGAAACCGGTCTGGATTACGGCGGACCTGTTCATTGAGTCTCTTGACCGTCACGCCGTAAAGGAAGGCCAGGTCGGAGTCGAGAATGACCGCCTGACCGCGAAGGCGGATGATGGCCTCCTGTTTGGAGTGCGGCGGCTTGACGCCGCTTTTCTTCGGCGCGGCTTGACGCGCCGTTCTTCGATCAATCGAGCATCCCTGCACGAGATACAGCCTGTCAAGCCAGGCTTTGGAAAAGCGGCGTCAAGCCGCCGCACTCCCAAAATATAACCGTCGATACAGGCCGCGCAGGGACAGGTTGTGAGAGTTCCTCTAACTCCCTCTCCCTGCCATGTCCGTCGTAGCCAGGCGAATGTCTGCGGAGGAGGAGGAGGGGAGCCGCCTATGCCGGTAGGCTACGCCGGCCAAGGAGGGCTGGGGTGAGGGTAGCTTATCGGTCATGCTTGATCATGTGCTAAAACCTGTAAACAGAGTTTGAGCAATCGATATCCTAAGTCGGAAGTTAACGTGAATTGTCCCGTTAAACCCCCGCGCGAAGCACAGGTGGCGTTCGCCGTCCTCGGCGAACGATTTGCCCGCTTAATCGGCCGCCGAGGACTCTACTACGTAGCGAAGATCCGCTACTTCGAAGAGTAGTAACGTCGGCCGCCACCCGTCGCCACCGACAAAGACCCACGCACGCAGATATACGCGGGCCTTCCTCGTCGCATTCTGCTCTCCCCATCGCCACCCCGCCGTCATCCCGCCCTCCACTCCCAGAACCTCCGGAAGACCCGCCCGCGTACGCACACGTGGGCCTTCCGTCTTCCACCCTGGCCTCCCCTTGGCGAAGGAGGCTACCCCCTGGCTTCCCCCCCTTGAAGCACCGTTGCGGCATTTTCATCCCGCCTCAGCGGGATTAAAACGCCGCAACATTTGATTGGTCTTCTTCGCGATCTTCGCGTGCTTCTGTTTAAATTCTTCTCTGCCCACTGCTTACTGCCGACCGGCTTCCCCGGCCTTCGTATCTTCGCGCCTCCTAAATAACTCAAGTTGTAACCCGTTGAATAGCAACGGACCAACGACCGGTAAGATTTTTGACAGAATGAACAGAATTTACATGATGGTAAGGAAATTATCCCCCCCTCATTCTGAATATTTTGTTCATTCTGTCAAAAATTCCGCCCAAGCCCGGTAGCGACTGAAAGTTATCTTCCTTATTGCCCCCCTCCTGGGGGGCGTCGGCTTCGCGTGAGATCCTCGTTCCCTACTGCCGTCTGCCATCCGCTGATGTAAAAATCGTTACTTCCGCAGATATACAAAATCAGATCGGCTGTGGGAGAATTCCGCGAATTCCGGAGTGTATTGGTGAAGGAATGAGACAGGAAATAATTCGTCAGACGCTGTCTGACGAATTGGCCGGAATGCTCCCTTTGAGCTGGTCGCATTACGCTTTCCTGGTTCAGGTTGAGAATGTGGAAGAGCGACGCTTCTACGAACTCTAAGCCGCGTAGCAGAAATGGTCATTATACCCAGGACTATCTCCCGCTGGCCGACTTTTTTGAGAATGCCATCCGCCGTCGCATGGAGGCGGGTTCATGATGGACCACGTCAGCAGGAAGGGTTGCACCTTCAAAGATGCTCGATTCCCGGGCGTCTGCACGGATCGTCCGTTGAAGACTCCGCGTCTTCCGCAGATAAGGATTGCTGATGGTAAGAGGGCTCATTTATCTCTCCGTATTCCTGTTTTAGACTATACAATAATGGTGATGAAAAGCCAGCATAGACATTGCGAGATCACATCAGATCAATCAGTCTCTCCGCCCTCCCGTTGCTCCCCGTCGCCATCAAATGGAGGTCACATTTTGTGACCTCCATGATGGCGCCGTGCTCCGTGAAGGCCTGGGGAGTGTAGCGCGGCCACTGCGTTTTTTGAGGTCGCAAATTGCGACCTCAAATGCGCCCACTCCGCCTCGGTGAGGCGGAACATGAAATGATCCGGGAATCGGTCCGCATTACGCTTCACCTGTCGTCCCTAAAGACTCTATGAGTATTCTGTGCGAGCGTTGAATTGTCCAGACGCTGTCTGAACAATCTCCCAGGCAACATAGCGGAACAAATTGCCCGTCCCCAACCGCTCTTCAAGACCTTCTCAATTGTGCAAGTGATTCTTGCACAAATACCTTTCCAAACTTGTCCCTTCCCGACGATGCGTGGTGCTGCTTTTCATATTGACATATCCGCTATTCGCGAATAGCGTATGTGCATGATGATCAAGCCACAAGACATCCTTGTAGTACTCAAGTTGCTGGCGAAAGAATGGCCGGGGAGTTTTGCCTTGCTTGGCAAGCAGTTAGGCATTAGCGCCTCTGAAGCCCATGCCGCCTTTCATCGGGCCCGCAGCGCAGGGCTGATCCAGCCAGCAACTTACCAGCCCAACAGATCTGCCGTGGCGGAGTTTATGATTCATGGTCTGAAGTATGTGCTTCCCGTTCGACCAGGGGGACGAACCAGAGGGATCCGTACAGGTTTTGCCGCTGCCCCGTTATCCATTCATTTCCGGGTCTCGGATGACGACCCGGATATTCCCGTTTGGCCGGACCCGGACGGCGAGTCAGCTGGTTTGGAAATTCGCCCCCTCTGCCGGTCGGTCACAGTGGCGATCCGGCAGGATCCGGCACTTTATGAGTGGCTTGTGCTCGCTGATGCCGTGCGTGGGGCAGGACGTGCCCGCGAGCGGGAATTGGCCGAGAAAATGATTCGCGAACGATTGGAGTACGATGCGCCCCGTTGATATTCAGGACTTGTTCAATGTTTCACGACGATTAGAACCGCTGGGCGTGAAATTTGCCTTCACCGGTGGCGCAATAGTTGGATTTCTTCTCGATATTGGAATAAACAGCCTATCCCTTGGCGCCTTCTTCTCCTACTGCCTACTGCTCACTTTCAACTGCTCACTCTCTACTGAAACCCGATGCTTTTACGCGGTGGGGCGGGTGGGGTCATAAGGTCGCGGATGGCATCGAAGACGGCACTGAAACTGGCATCGTACTTGTTTTCAAGGGCGGCCACCTTGCGGGCCAGGCTCTCTACAGAGAGGGCCATACGGCGCAAACGGACAAAGGCGCGCACGACGGCCACGCTCATCTGAATCGCCTGCTGGCTATTGAGCACGGTGGCCGCCATGATGGCACCATGTTCTGTGAAGACAAACGGCATGTATTTGCGATGTTGTCCCCGCTTTAAGGTTGCATTTTGCAACCTTAAAGAATGCCATTCCGTCTCAGTGAGTTGGAAACAGAAGTCATCAGGAAAGCGCTCCCGATTGCGTGCGACCTGCTGATTGAGCCTCTTGACCATCACCCCGTAAAGGGCGGCCAGATCGGAGTCGATAATGACGGCATGACCGCGCAGGCGGATGATGGCCTCCTGCGGTGCCAAGCGGACAGGATGATGGGGCATATTCATGCACTCACTATGCCTTAACCATTTATCAGGTCAATAGCTAATATATAATACTAAATAGATAACCCGTCCCTAATCGGTCTATTTCCCCCCTGGCGCTACGCTTAATCGGCCGCCGAGACGTCGGCCGCCACCTGCCACAAACTCAAAGACCCGCGCGCACATGTACGCGGGTCTTCCTCGTGGCATTCTGCTCTCCCCATCGCCACCCCGCCGTCATCACGGCCTCCACACTTGGAACCACCGGAAGACCCGCGCGCGTACGTACACGTGAGCCTTCCGCCTTCTCCCTCTACAACTCGACAACCTGACAACTCAACAACCGCGCCACCGGCGCTCCCCGCTGCCGTCTGCCATCCGCTGATGCAAAAATCGTTACTTCCGCAGATATACAAAATCAGATCGGCTGTGGGAGAATTCGGGGAATGAAGGAGTGCGTGTAATGAGAGAAACAAAGGACATTTCTACGGCATCGCCGGAATATCGGCAGTTTATCAGGGACTTGAAATCGCGGGTTGTTTCTGCCCGAATCTCAGCGGCGAGATCGGTGAATGGTGAGATGATTCTGCTTTACTGGGATATCGGTCAAGGCATCGATGTTCTTATCGCAAGTTGTGAAGAAATCGGACGGTTTCAATCATGCGATCATGGACGTGCCAAAACTCTCACAGGCTGTGAGAGTTTTGGTTGCTCAGGTGCCTTGGGGACATCATGCTAATGTGTTGGCAAAACTCACTGACCCTGCTGCCCGACTCTACTACCTGCGGGCTACTGCCCGTTTTGGTTGGTCGCGAAATGTATTGCTCCACCAGATTAAAACCGGTGCATATGACCGAGCTGTCAAGGAGAAGAAGACGCACAATTTCCCGTTCGCCCTGCCGGAGCATCTTGCCGAGCAGGCAGATGAGATGCTGAAGAGTTCCTACAACCTCGAATTCCTTGGTATCCACCGGGAAGTGAAGGAACGGGACCTGGAGGAACGGCTTATTGGTCGGCTGCAGGCGTTCCTTCTCGAAATCGGGTATGGCTTTTGTTTCATCGGACGACAACACCGGTTGGACAGGGAAGGGAGAGGGAGTAGATAAAATGGCCCGACGACAACTGTTATCCCTGTCACTCTTTTTTGCCGCAAGGTAATAAATAATAAAAACGGATTGCATTCTGTCCGAAAAAAGTGATATTTATCGGACAAATAATAGGACGTTTTAAGGCTTAAGATGATGCCGATGAGTACGTTACACCATAGTATTGAGGGTCGTGTCGCTGTGCGTGTGAAGCGCAGCGACCCCGGAACGGTTTTCACGCCGGCAACGTTCATGGCTTTGGGCAGTCGGGCGGCGATTGATAAATCGCTGCAGCGTCTGGTGGCGCAGGGGCTGCTGCGCCGGCTTTCACGCGGCTG
>JBIKMI010000017.1:0-20390 GCA_044359285.1 Kiritimatiellia bacterium | reverse complement strand
GCATGGGGGCGTTCAGCGTCAAGGAGGTCAAGGAGCGCCCGGTTTTCCCCATCGTGAAAAATTGGTTGGATGGGCGCAAGCAGTCCCTGCTCGACAAGCAGTTGCCCGAGCGACTGGATCTGCCAGGGGGCCGGAAAGTCAAGGTAGTCTACTCCGAGACCAATCCCCCGACGATCGCGGCCCGGATCCAGGATCTCTTTGGCGTGGAGGATAGCATCCGCATTGCCATGGGTCGTCAGTTAGTGACGATCCAGGTGCTGGCCCCCAATTATCGTCCTGTTCAAGTCACTTCTGACCTTACCACCTTCTGGCGCGAGGGCTACCCAAAGGCCAAGAAGGAACTCCAGCGCAAATACCCGAAACATAAGTGGATCTAGGGTGCCGGATTCCAGCGCTGGGAAAATGGCGGGTGGATGTGACCGGGGAGGGGTTTGGTTGAAGATATCTCAGGAGTGTATGGCGGCTCTCTAGAGCAGATCAGGCAGATGGGTGTTAGGCATAAGATCAATGCCAAGTGCGCTTTTGAAAAAATAGAGCACGAGAAAGATGAGTGTTCCCAGAAGCAGGATTGCGATGAACAAGAGAAGCAGGCCAATGATGGCCAGACCAATTAATTTCGGGGTATGGGTCAGCGTAAGAAGGACCTTTGCCCTGCGCTCCCGCCGTCGTGTAGCAGCGTAGTGTTCAAAAGCATGGTCGACCGCATGAATCAAATCTTTGGCCGTGGTGGGTTTTACAAGAAAGCGAAAAAGGTGTCCCTGATTGATGGCCTCCAGGAGCAGGTCCGTTTGGACGTCACCCGTAATGAGAATACGTTGCATGGCGGGATGTGAGTCCCTGAGGCGCGATAAAAAGGAAAGGCCGTTTTCACCTTCCATATGATGGTCACAGACGATCACCTGGATGGGATGCGAAAGGAGCATTGATTCCGCTTCCTGCACGCTGGAGGCGGTTAGGACTTGATGTGCGGGGCTTAGGATTCTCGAAAAAAGGCTTAGGATTCCCTTATCATCGTCCACAATCAAGACGTGCCGGTTCCCTTCATTGGTGTCTTGTGCATGGAGCGGCATTTTTATATGTTTGAAAAAAGGTTTACCCTGATAAATTACATATAACGGAAAGCGGGGGAGGGGCGCCAGCAGTTTCGTAAGTGGTCCCATCCCATGAAGGTGCGCGTTCACGAACGGTGAATGAATATGAAGCCCGTCATAGTAGGTATCGTAGGCGGATCCGGTTCCGGGAAAACGACGTTGGCCCAAGGGTTGGCGGTGTTGACGGAACGGTATGGGAGTCGGATTATTCCCCAGGATCATTACTACAGAGGTGTTCCGGCGGGGGGGCGGGCGGACTCTTATAATTTTGATGAACCGGCCGCTCTGGATCTTGAACTGCTGGCCGACCACGTGAAAGCCGCAAAAGAGGGTAAGCCTTTTGAAATGCCTCAGTATAGCTTTGCCGCTCACAGCCGGTTGCCACACACGGAGCGGGTGGCGCCGGTCCCGCTGATCATTGTGGAAGGCCTTTTCCTGTTTTCCGCAGCCCCGCTGCGCGAGGCCTTTGACCTGCGTTTTTTTGTGGATGTCCCAATGAATGAGCGGCGACGGCGTAGAATTGCGCGTGATACCGCTGAGCGTGGCCGGGTGTCGGAAGACATTGTCCGGCAGTTTGACCTGCAGGTGGAGCCTATGTATTTGCAACATATTCTGCCAACCAGGCAATATGCGGATTATGTTATAAATCTTCCCAATGCTGATGAACGACTGTATTGTGAACAAGTGGTCGAGATGTGGGGAAGAATTGAGCGGATGCTTTCGGAAAGGACGGCCCCTTTATGAATGCAGTCGGTTTTATACTTGCGCCGGATTACCTTCAATACCTTTCAGGACTGGCGTTTTTTGTGCTGGCCGCCGTTAGCTTTTCGCTTCGACGTATTCCAACGCCTCTTTTATCCTGGACGAGTCTGGGCTGGTTTGGCGTGCTGTTGGGCGCCTGCCAATGGCTGGAGTGTGCTGCATTTAGCATGGGACGGTTGCCTGTTATTGAGGCCGCGAGCTCCATTTTATTTGCCGGTGCCATTACTTGTCTTTTGCTTTTTTCTTCAATGGAGCTCTTGCCCCGACGGGTGACGAAGCCTTGGCTAAGAATGATCCTGAGTCTTACCCCGATTGCCGTTTTGGCCGTGGTCATGGAAGTGGGCGGAGTCAGGGAATATGAATTGGCCACATTTCTATTTCTAGCGGGGACAGCGACCTTCTGTGCGCGCCGGATGTGGAGGTTAGCTCGGTTTTCGCGGGTGGCGAAAAGCGCGCTGGGGTTGGCTACTTTTTGTATGATCCTCATGGCCCTGGCATTTCTCGCGGGCGCTCCAAAAGAATATTCTTTTCTTGCCTCCCGCCTGAATCGCGAGGTGTTCAGCGCTGTGGCCGGCTTCCCGATTACCTGTGTTTATGTGGTCGTCCCGCTTTTATTGTCGGCCTCTTTATGGCAAGCCTACCAGTATGCCGTGAGAGGGGCGATTCCGGGAGGACGAGAGGGGCAGAAGTCCTGGTTCGGGTTTCAGGTGATGATGGTCATGGTGTCCGTAGCCTGCGGGGGGTGGGTGTTGACCCAGCAGGCTGGTGAGCAGGCTCACCGGAAATACGTGGACGATCTAATGGCTCGTGCTGTGGCGATCACGGCCGCATTGGATATGAAACCGACTACCACCCTGACCGGAACATTAGAGGACTTAAAGTTGCCTGAATATGCCGCGCTTCACGATTTGTTAACCCGCATTCGGCGGTCTAGCGTTGATATTCGTAATATCTACCTGTATGGCCCCAGGAATGGCCAGAGCATCAACTTTGTGGCGTCAACTCAAGAGGGGGCGGTTAGCGATATTCTTCCCGGAACAATCTTCGCGGATCAATTGGATGACGAAGATAGGGCGTTTTTTGAAACGGGCGTGCCTTACGTGTCAAAACCCTATACGGATCGCTGGGGGAAGTGGGTATCGGCTCTGGTCGGGGTGCTCCCCGATAATGCCCGTCCTGGTCAATTGAAGATGGCACTGGGGGTGGATGTCGCCTCGGTAGACGTGGAGCATCAGGTCGCTGCGGCCCGTTTCTCGGTGATTTTACAAGCTGAATTGATCTCCCTCATCCTCATGGGGTTATTTCTGTTGAGGCAGCATTGGTGGGATCGGACGCGGCATCTCGAGCTCAATCAGGCAGTGGTTATGAAGCTGTCGCGGCAGGGTTTTGTATCCTTAACCACCGCATTGAAGCAAGTTGCGCAGACTCTGGCGGAGACGCTGGACACAGAGGCCGTTGCTATCTGGCTGCTTTCGGATGACCGGAATTCTCTTGTCTGTAAAGAGCTCTATTCCCTTTCCAAGGGCAAGCATGAGCGCGGGGCGGTATTTCCGGTTACTCATTGTGCGCAGTATCTGAAGGCGCTTGAGGCCAAACATTCCCTGGCTATTTACGATGTCCGTGTTGATTCGCGAGCCCGGGATCTGGCGGCGGATTATCTCAATTCACGGGGGGTGATATCCCTGTTATCATCCCCAATTCTGAGTGAGGGGAGCATCCAGGGGATTCTCTGGGTTGAACATAGCGAGACGATCCGGGTGTGGACGGCGGAGGAGGTTCAGCTTGTTCTGGCCATGGCTGATATGGCCGCCTTACGGTTGGAGGAAGGCCAGAGGCGTAAAATTGCAGCCCTGAAGCATGAGAGCGAGGAGCGATATCGCCGTGTTTTCGAACATTCGCCGGAGGCTATTATGGTTCTCGATGACCATGATCAGCTTGTCGAGTTAAACCGGCGCGCCGTTGAGATCACGGGGTACCCTGCCGAGGAGTTTTTGGGTAAGGCCATGTTGGCATGGCCTTGCTTCGGAACGGAAAGCCGGACCCGTGTGAAAGAGTTGATGGAATCGCTCAGGGAAAATAAAGCGGTCGCGCCGTGCGAGCTGACGTTGGAAGGATTTAATCAGCCTCCTCGCATCGGGTTCCTCTGTGCCGCCCCTCTCCTGGGGCCGGAGGGGAGGGTGATGGGGACCCTTGTGATCATTTCCGACATTACCGAAAGAAAGCAGGGTGAGGAAAAACTTAAGGGAATGCTGAACGAATTGGAGCGGCACAATCGGCTGATGTCGGGGCGTGAGTCTCGCATTTTGGAGCTGAAGCAGGAGGTTAACGGGCTGTTGTCGGCATTGGGGCGCCCTCCTGCCTACCAGTCGGTATTGATGCAGGGATTACCCGGTGGAGCCTCTTCGGCGGGACAAAAAAAGGAGGACTCATGACTTCCCAGCAAACCATGGATCTCCAGCCAGGAGTGACCTTTCGTGTCTTTAAAAACCGGGGGCGTTTTGTTTTTTCGATGTGCAGGGGTCAATTGTTTTCCCGGATGATCACGTGTTCGGCGGAGGACGTCGGGGGGCGATTGGTAGACGATGTGATCATCCCGGAAATGAGGAGCGAGTTCGTTGCCCGGCTTGAGTATTCATGGGCCGGGAAGGCGTGTGCTTTCGAGTTGGTGTCCGGGAGTGGGCAAGGCGTCACCCTTTTCAGTGTTCAACCACAGATGACACTAGGGGTCGTCGCTGAACTGATCGGAACGGCGATGGACATCACGGAGCTGAAGCGTCAGGAAGCGATTACCGCCGAAAGTGGACTTCAGATGAAGATGCTTTTGGATAACATCCAGACCGGGGTGATGGTCATTGATGAAGAAACCCATATCATCCGTGACATCAATCCGGCGGCCCTGCGCATGATCGGCAGTACCCGGGATGAGGTCGTTGGCAGGCAATGCCACCAGTCCATTTGTCCGACGGAAATTGGTAAATGTCCCATCAGCGACTTGCGGCAGGTGATCGATAATTCAGAGCGGCAGCTGCTGTGCCACGACAAGACCACGATCTCGATCCTGAAGACGGTGGTGAGGGTCGTGTTCAATGGGCGGCCCTGCCTGTTGGAAAGTTTCATGGACATTTCGGAACGTAAAAAGAATGAACGCATCGTGATGCTGGCGAATGAGGGCCTGATTCGGCGAACCAGGGAAATGGAAGAGACTCAAGTCCAGATGCTCAGCGTGATGGAGGACCTGGAATCCTCGCGGCAGCGGCTGGAGGAGTCCCATAATGAATTACATGCGGCCACGGAGCGGTCCAGCCAGCTTGCCGTGGCGGCGGAATCCGCCAACACGGCCAAAGGGGAATTCCTGGCCAACATCAGCCATGAGATCCGCACCCCGATGAATGCCGTCATTGGATTGGCCGGGCTGCTGGCGCAAACTCCCCTTAATCCGGAGCAGGTGGACTATGTCAGGACGATCGGGGTCAGCAGCGAGGCCTTGCTATCGCTGATCAATGAGATCCTAGATTTTTCCAAGATCGAGGCCGGAAAGTTTATGATCGTTCCCGTTGATTTTGATCTTCTGGATCTGGTGGAGGGGGCTCTGGATGTCCTGGCGGGAACTGCGGCGGAAAAGAATATCGAGATCGTATCCCATGTTGAAAAGGATGTCCCCTTGATGCTGTGGGGGGATGCGACACGGCTTCGCCAAGTCCTGATTAATTTATTGTCGAATGCGGTCAAATTCACGGATCGGGGTGAGGTAGTGGTTCGGGTCAGGATGGATCGGCAGGATTCGCAGCGGGTATGGCTTCATTTCGAGGTTGAGGACACAGGTATCGGGATGACTCCCCAGGTTCAGCAACGGCTGTTCGAGGTGTTCGGGCAGGAAGATGGGTCCGCCTCAAGAAAATACAGCGGAACCGGTCTGGGATTGGCGATTTCCAAACGGCTCGTGGAGTTGATGGACGGACAGATAGGGGTCCAAAGTAAGTTTGGGAAGGGATCCGTTTTCTGGTTTAAGATCCCCTTACCCATAAGCCAAGCCATCAGTTCGCGCAACCGTTTAGATCCCATCGAACTGAGGAATCTTCACTGTATTGCCGTGGATGACAACGCCACCAGTCGGCTGATTCTTGTGAAAATCCTCCAGTCTTGGGGGATGAGCTGCGATTGCTATGAGACGGTGGAGGAGGGGCTCCGCTCCATTCGCGCGCGCGCTGCCTCGGCGCATCCTTATGCCTTGCTGCTGAGCGATATGGCCATGCCGGAGCTGACGGGGATTGACCTGGTCCGCTCCGTCAAGGGGGATCCAGCTTTGTCCTCGCTGCCCGTGGTGGTGCTGACCTCGATGGGGGTTTCTCCCGAGCTTGAAAAAGTGAGGGTTTTGCCAGGTGTGCGGGTCATGGTTAAGCCCATCAAACAGTCCCTGTTGTTGGATTCCATCATGACGGTCCTGGATGGGGCGGGCAAGAATGGCTTCCCCGTGGGCGCTGTGCCGCTCGATTCTGTAGCCCCGGCATCTTGTGAGCAGGCGGCGCAGATTCTTCTCGTTGAAGATAACGCGGTAAACCGCACCGTGGCCCTCAAGCAGTTGTTCAAACTTGGATTCACTCATACTGAGGCGGTGTGTAACGGGTTGGAAGCCGTCGAAGCCCTGGCCAGAAAAACCTACGACATCATCTTGATGGACTGCCAGATGCCTGAAATGGATGGGTTTGAAGCCACACGGCGAATTCGCGATGAGGAGAAAAATAGAAGTGATGCCCGGAGGATTCCGATCATCGCCATGACGGCGAATGCGCTGCAAGGGGATCGTGAAAAATGCCTGGCCGCCGGCATGGATGATTATATTGCCAAGCCGATCCGGGTGGAGATCCTGAAGCAGGTGCTTGAGCATTGGAAGCCCGAGGTGGCACCGCAGAAGGAGAAAGCCTCATGAACGTGTGGTCCCCCGCCGATCTCGACAAGCACGCGGTACGGATTTTTCAGGCATTGATTCCCGATCTGAGTGCCCGGAGCCTTGGCTTTAGGGTAAACACTTCGGAAGTCGATGATGACCTGCTGGAGTTGTTTAAAGACCATATTGGCAAGCTTGTTGAGTCCCTTCTGGTCTCGGTGGCGGGTCAGCTTGAAGTTGAGATGCGGCGTGACGCGCATTCCCTCCTGGGGATGGGGGGGACGATGGGCGTTCCCGCGCTGTCCGTCGTGGCGGAGGAATTAAGTGCGGGCGCCAAGCGGGGGGATTATCCTTATTGCACGGCTCTGGGTGAGGGCTTGAAAGAATGGATGGCGGTTTGGACCGGCCCTTGGAGGGCAGAACCATGACGACAAGCCGGACCGGGTTCGAGGGTGAGCGGTTGGAGGGGCTCGTGCTGGTGGTCGACGATGAACTTCCTAATCGCGAGTATCTCCGGAAATTGCTGATGGCGCGGGGGTGCCAGGTGATGGTGGCGGAAGGCGGGGAGCAGGCGCTGGCGTCGGCCCGTTCCGCTCGCCCCGACCTGATCCTGGTGGATGTTATCATGCCGGGGATGACGGGGTATGAGGTGTCCCGCTCACTGAAGAGTGAGGTCGGGACGAGGGAGATTCCTGTGATCATGGTGACGGCGAAGACCGGCATCGAGGATATCGAGGCGGGGTTCGATGCCGGGGCGTTTGATTATATCCGGAAGCCCTTCAATCCGCGCGAACTGATTGCCCGGGTTCGCAATGCCCTCGATTTGAAGCGAAGTAATGATGCGCTGGTTCAGTGGAAAGAAAAAATGTCCCGCGAGTTGAAAATGGCAGGGTTGCTTCAACGCAAACTATTTTCGACCACATCCATGATCACTCCCGATTTTGAGATTTACATGACGTACCGTCCCAGTTTGACCATCGGCGGGGATGTGTTTGATGTCATTAAACTTGCCGGGGGGCGGCTTTGTGTCTATGTCGGGGATGTCTCGGGGCACGGGGTGGGGGCGGCTATGGTGGCCTCGTTACTGAAGGTGATTATCACCGAGGTGGTGCTGGGCTATAGCGCGCAGGGAATCATGGCTGTGCACAGCAAGATTGAGGAGCGATTCCGGAGGAATGTGGCCAATTCTGAAATATTTGCCACGCTGTTTATCGGTCTTTACGATCCTGCGTCCCAGATCTGGGAGTGCGTGAATTGCGGGCATCCTGAACCCTTGCGATGGCCCGGTCAGGAGCATCCGGGAGTGGAGCCTTTGTCCGGCTGCAGGACGTTCCCTATCGGGTTTGACATTGCGACTCGCGCCAGGGATGAACGGGTTGAGAAAGAGGATGTCAGCGTAACCCCGGGCTCTGCTCTCCTGCTTTATACAGACGGTCTTTCTGAGGCGTACCGAGCGGATCGGGAGGATACCTGCGGGGAAGAGGGCTTACGCTCGGGTTTGCCTCTCGCCGTCGAGGGCGGCGGCAATGTGGCGGATGGGTTGATGGATCGGCTCATTAGGGATGGCTTTTATCTGGACGGCGATGACTGCACGGCCATGATTATTCGAAGTCTGGATCCCTCTGAAGTTCTGCTGGATCGGTCCCTTCTTCCGACCAAGGGTGCGGTGGCAGAACTGGCTGCGGACAGCGAGGCGCTTCTGGTCAGGGAAGGGTGGGATGAGGTGGCCGCCGGAGCGGTGCGTCTGCTGGTCATGGAATATGGGGTCAATATTGTTACCCATGGGCGGGTGCCGGCGGGACTCATGATCAGGTTCCAATTGCGCCAGAGAAAGTCCGCTTGCAGGATGGTGTTTTGGGATAACGGAAGGGAATGGGATTCGGAAGGTTTGTTGGCCAGAGCGGATGACGTAAGTCCATTAAAGGAAAGTGGGCGGGGGTGGCAGATTATCAAGGCGATCACCAGTCATGCGGAGGTCATTCGCAGGTATCATGAAAATATTGGGGTTTTTGAGGTTGCAAAGGTCCCTTTCCTGAGTGATAATTCCAAAAAAGGGGGTCAGTAATGAACGATAGCATTTATACGGCCCGTGCGGCTCTTTTCAAAGAGCTGAACCTTCCGACGTCCCGCTCCGGTATCGCGGTGTTGCGCCTGCGGCACAGGTTCAAGATCGGCTTCTGGGAAGTGGGGCTGATGAGTGTTTTTGCGCTGAAGCGGTTTGTGGATGTGGTGCTCTCGGTGGTGGCGCTGATCATGCTTTTCCCTTTATTTGTTGTGGTGGGCCTGGCGATAGTCGTCGAGGATGGGTTTCCTGTTTTCTTTGCGCAGGATCGGGTTGGACTAAACGGCGGTGTTTTCCGCTTCTACAAGTTCCGGTCCATGTTCCGCAATGCTGAGCAGATGAAGGAGGCCTTGATCAAGCAGAATGAGTCCGCGGATGGCGTTATATTTAAAATGAAAAACGACCCTCGGATCACCCGGGTGGGGCGATTTATCCGAAGGTATAGCATTGATGAAATGCCTCAGTTCCTGAATGTGTTGCTCGGGGATTTGTCGATTGTCGGGCCGCGCCCGCCGGTGCCGCGCGAGGTTGCCCAGTACACGCTGGAGGATCGTAAGCGCTTGCATGTCAAGCCGGGTTTGACCTGTCTGTGGCAGGTTAAGGGACGCTCCGAGATCCCCTTCAAGGACCAGGTCCGATTGGATATTCAGTACATCCACAGTCAAAGCTTGCTTAAGGATTTTATTATTATGGTGCAAACTGTGCCAGCCGTTTTGCTGGGCCGTGGCGCCTTTTAGAAAGGGGAGCAGGGCATGAATGTTCTGTTTGAGGAGAGAGGATCTGTCGGGGTGGTCACGCCGCAGGAAGCGATAACGGCTGAAACAGCGGATTTACTCAGGGATCAGTTCGTTGACTGGCTGGGGCATTCCCCCAATGTCAAGAATGTGGTGTTCAACCTTGCATTGGTTGATTTTATAGACAGTTCCGGACTCGGGACCCTGATCGCGTTGCTGAAGCGGGTTTCAGAGCGCGGGGGCGATCTCAAAATTGCCTGCCTGCTGAAGAAGGTTAGGATGGTTTTCGAAATCACGCGGGCCTATAAGGTTTTTGAAATTACTGATTCGGTCGATGAGGCAATTCGTATTTCTTCGTGAAAGCCGTTTTTCATACTGGTTTGATGCAGCTGTGGGCAGAGCGACTGGGGGACATCCCCTGGCCTCTGTTGCCCGTCGGTAATCGCCCCCTTCTTGAGTATTGGTTTGAGGTCTGTCTGGATCTAGGTATCCAGGAGGTTCGCCTTGTTCTCGGGGAAGGCGCTGAATTCATAGAAGCCTATGCGGGAGGAGGCGAGCGCTGGGGGCTTTCGATCAGCTACAGTTTTCTCAAGGAAGGGAAGGATCCCGAGTCTTTCTTGAAGAGGGATCCGGCTCAATGGGAAGAGGGCTTGTTCTATCTCCGCAATCCGGTTTTCCTGCATCGGTTGACCGACCCGGGCGTTCCGCCTGCTGTTTCTGCCGGGGAGACCTTCCTGGATACCCATGCGGATGGGACTGTGAATGGTCTGCTTAGCTATTCACCGGCTTTTCTGCGGGCGTTTATTTCGAATCCCCGGAGCATCCCTGTTGCGCGCCCCATGTCCGACTTCAATTTCAAGGCTTCGCCGATCCTTTCCATAAAGGATTATTATGATGTGAATATGAAAATCGTCGGGGAGGCGGCCCCTCAATATCTCCGGGCCGGGTATAGCAGGACTCCTGACGTCAGCATTGGTTACAATGTGGTGCTTTCGCCTTCCGTAACGGTCAATCCGCCGGTAGCGATTGGAAATAACTGCCGTTTTGGAGCCATGACCACGGTGGGGCCTCTGGCGGTTGTGGGGAGTCATGTGATTGTTGACCGCCAGGCCGATTTATCAGAGTGTGTGATTCTCGATGGAACCTATGTGGGGCGCGGGTTGGAGATTCATGGCAAGATTGTGGCCGGGTCACGCCTGATTGATCCTGAAAATGGGGAAGTGGCTGAAATCAACGATCCCTGGCTGGTGGCTTCCGTGAAGTCCACGGTCAAGTGGTGCGATGCATGCCGGGCCGTGTTCGGTTGGGGGTGCGCGGTGATCCTGATTCTCCTTCAGGTCGGTCCGTTTTGCGTTTTGTACCCCCTTGTGAAATATTTGCGGAAGGCTCGTTTCCGGAGGGCCTCTGTTCATTTGACGAAAGGGCGGGTGGGTCTACTCCCTGAATATGTGCCGGGCCCCGGAGAGGTTGGCGGTATGAGCAAGCTGTTTCAGGCCTTGAATCTCGATTTGTTTCCGCGACTTTGCAGAGTGGCTACGGGACACCTCTGGTTGTGTGGAGTGAGACCCATGTCCGCCCCGGGTGAATCCTCGTTGCTCCTTCAGGTGAAGGAGTATTTTCCCTCCGTGTTGGTCTATGATACCGACGAGCGTGATTATGCGGAGCCTGGGGGACATCTGGCACATGCCTTGTTCTATGCCCGGTTCCGGTCATTCTTCGGTGATGTCCGGATGGTGCTGGCTATGTTGCTCAAGCGCCCGCTGAGATTTCTGAGTTCGAACGATTAAAGCGGGGGTTTTTCAAGCCAGGTATCCACATTCGCCTTGTGGAATGTCATGGATACCACTTTGCCGGCATTCCGGATAGTAATGGGAGTGTTGCGCTTTCCGGCAAGAGTCCGCCAGGAGGCAAGCAGCCCCAGGGCAGAACTGTCCATGAATTTTGTGTACTGCAGATCTACCACCCATAACGAATAAGCGGGGGAATGATCAAGCTCCGGTTGCATGGCGACCCTGAACTCATCCACGTTGGCCGCCGTTAGTTCCGGTGGTGTCTGAATGACCAATTGGTTTCCCTCCGATTGGGTCGCCCGTCCGCCCTTCCCGAGTTCAGAGAGTCGTCTGACCGCCTCTTCGCGGGAATCGATCAAATCAATGTAATCCGTCAGCCGGCAGGTCGACATCAGGCGTTTGATCCGGGTTCCTGTATGAAAAAGGATCAGGCGGCAGCCCTGATGGCGACATGTTTTTGCCAGCTGTAGCAGGAGGCCAAGCTCGGTGCTTGAAAACCACGGCACGCCCATGATGTCGAGGGCGATCGAGCGCTTGCCTGCGGCGGAAAAAAGCGACTCGAGGCTTGGGATGTCTCGTGAAGTATAGGAGGCCCAGAGGATGTCCGGCGACGGGTCATGCCCCCTTGCGGGTTCTGATGGGGCGGTGAATGGGTGATCGGGGAGAAGCCGTAACTTCAAGAGGCTCCCACAGGTTGTCAGCAGGAAAATCAGATCCGCCCAGTAGCGCTTTACCAGCCGGCGTGGCGCGGTCATCATCCGCCAGAGCCACTCCAGGGACAATCGCTGGACGATTCGGGGTGCGCGGATTTGTGTGCCGGCTAGAAAGTCCAGGGTTCCGCCCACGCCGATGGAGACGGGGATAGACCAGGTGCGAACATGAAAGTTAGCGAACTTTTCCTGTTTGGGCGCCCCGAATGCAATCAGGAGGATATCCGGTTTTGCGGCCTCCAGCCGCATGAGGATGCCGGGATGATCCATCGTGATAACATCCGCCAGGGGGGGGGAATACTGGCCTGCAATGCGGACGCCGGGATAGTTATTACGCAGCGACTGGGCTGCTTTTTCCCCCACGCCCGGTGCGCCCCCGAGGAGATAAAGGCTGTGTCCCTTGTCCCTGGCCATCCCGGCCAGCATGGGAACCAGATCGCTTCCCGTCACCCGCTCTTTCAGGGCTGGTCCAAAAAGACGTGAAAGCCAAACGATGGGAAAGCCGTCGGCCACAACCAGGTCGGCCTCCAGCAGAATGCGTTGCAGCTCGGGATCTTCCCAGGCCAGTTTTACAAAATCCAGGTTCGCGGTGGCAATGTAGCCTGGTTTCCGGGACAGGATGCGCTGGTGAACCCATTCCACGGCTTCCGCGAAGGTGACATTGTTAAAGGGAATTCCCAGGATCACCTGAGCGGCGGGATGGCTGGAGTGGGTTGTAGTCATAGTGGTTAAGTATTGACGTCAGTCATTTATTATTGATTCTATGGCTTTAAGGAAAGAAAAAACTGAAAGAATTTCCGTGTCGATATCTTTGCGGAAAGCAGTAAGGAGCCACGGGCATGGAATTGAAGTACGTGATTTTTCTGCTGGTCGTGCTGGTTGGAGTTCCCGCAGGGGTGGTTCTTTGCAGGGCACGGCAATCCCTGATGGGCGTCGTGGCTGTGGTGATGGTATGGGCGACGTGCGAGCCGGATCTGGTGGGAATTAATTTCGTCTCCCGGGAATTCTACCGGGCCAATACCCGGGGGTTTGAGATCAGTCTGGTTGACATCTGCGTCTGGATCCTGCTGATCACCCTGGTTTTGAAGCGGAAGGAATGCCCGTTTAGATGGTTTCCCCCTTTGACGATCCCGACCCTGATTTATCTGGCAGTGGGAGTGGTCTCCTGGTGTCTCGTCAGTTCAAGCATACCGGTTCCCGAGGAGGCGAAACTCATACCTTATGAAAATTTTGAGACCGGACTGTATCCGCTTTTTGAGTTGAGCAAAATTTTCAGGGGGTTTCTCCTCTATTTGGCCATGGTGAACTATGTCCGGGATGAAAAAACGGCAAAAGCCATCCTGTTCGGTATTGGGCTGACGGCTTTATATATGTCCTGGTTGGCGGTGAGTTCGCGCTATCTGCATGGGGTCAACCGTGTGCGGGCTACGCTGGGGCACCCTAACAGCCTGGCGACCTATATGGCCATGCTGGGGACGTTCATGTTTGCTTTTGCGCTTCAGCGCAGGCAGTGGGCGGGAAGCCTGATGTTCGGATTTTTGACCCTGTGTGCCTCTGTGTCGGTAATTCTGACGATTTCCCGGGGAGGTCTGGCCGGCCTGGCTCTGGGCATCTGGCTCAATACGATCGTTTTGCTTCCCCGTCATTTCACGGTGAAGAACATCGTCCTGCTGACGGTAGGCATTCTGGCCGCGGTGGTGATCCTCGCGATGGCACTCAACACGCTTATGAACCGGTTTGGGTCTGAACAGGATGCCTCTGCGGATCTAGCCTACCGGGGGCTTTATAATCAGGAGGGCCGCCTGATGGCAAAAGATCATCTGTTTGGGGTTGGGCTGGGCAATTTTTCAGCTTGGTCTTGGGCGAAATATGCAGGGGACGTGGATGACGAGCTTCCCCCGGGAACCCCCGCGCATAACAACTGGTACCTGACGCTGGGGGAGTTAGGGGTGCCCGGGGTGGTCGCCCTAGCCGTTTTCTGGCTCCGCTTTGCAGGTCTGGCACTTCCCTTCTATGTCCGTAAGGGGAACAGCCTGCTCCATGCGCTTGCGGTGGCCTCCACAACCGCCCTGCTGGTCGATCACCTCCAGAGCTGCCTCCAGTTGGGGTACCGGCAGACCCCGATGTTCTTCATGATGATGACATTTGTCGGTTTAGTCGTGGCGGTGTGGTATGCCGGGAAGGAGGCAGAGGCCGGCGGAAAATTGGCTATTCCGGTTGCGTCAACTCCATTGGTTGTTTACAATTCCCCCCTATGAATCAAATTGTGCCCAACTCTGGGATGAGTGACTCAGAGGGGGATGCCTTTTTGGCCATGCTGGAGCAGCGAAGCAGTACACGGCACTTCAAGGACATCCCCGTTCCCCGTCCCCTTGTGGAACGTCTGGTTCGGGCCGCCACCATGACTCCCACTGCCTGCAACCGGCAGTTATGGCAGTTCGTGGCGATCACGGATCCGGAAATCAGGATGGCCGCCAGTCGCCTGAGTGATGCGCAACAGTCGTATTTTCATGATGCCCCGTTGCTCATTGCGGTCTTCTATGATACGTCGCTTGAATTACGTAATCCTTGCAGTACGGCGCAAATTTCCATGGGGATGGCAATCGCCGCCCTGATGTTTGCCGCTAAAGCCCATGGTCTGGGCGCCATTTATCTGGGAGGTATCCGGTCTCCCGAAGGGATTCGAAAGGTTGTTGGCGCTCCCGCTTATCTCAAAAATTACGGAGTCGTATGCGTGGGATATCCCGATGACAATCCTCCCGCACCTAACCGGAGGCCTGTCAGGGAGGTTTTGGATTACGACCGCTTTGTTGCGCGGCCTAAGCGGTTCCATGCGGACATCAGGCCTCACTTATGGAGTCTGGCGCAGATTGCGGATTTTCGCGACAAGCTTCTCTGGTACAAGGGACTTCACCTTGACGGCATGACGTTGCACGTGGATAGCGATCCCCGGTTTTCCCTTAAGATTCAGTATCTGACCTGTCGGCTCGGAATGATGATCTCCCGCTTTGATCATCCCCGGGTGCTGGATATCCTGTCCTTTAACGGGGATATGGTGTTGCAGTTGATGAATGCCTGCGGGGAGGACGTCGGGGGGTATATTGCCTACGACCTGACCCCCGGCATCGAACGGTTTATCCGTGAGCGGTTCAGTCGTGTGAAGCCGCCGGGAACTCTGGAGTTTGCCATCAATGAGGGAAGTGACAGTCTCCGTATCCCGCTCCCGGACGGGCAAGTCCAGGTTATTTCCTGCTATGAGCGACTTGAGCATTTTGAAGATCCCCGTCCTCTCCTGCGTGAAATGCGCCGGGTGCTGGCTCCCGGCGGGGTCGCGCTGGTTACGGTGTCCAACCGTTTCTATCCCCATCTGTATCGGTATCGCCGGATGCGCAAGAACAACTACGCCCTTGGTCGCAACTGGAATCGGGGTCCTGAGCGGAAATACGAACCACGCCAGATCGAGGCCGCTTTCCGGGAGGCGGGGTTCCGGATTACCGGAAGCGCCGGAATTCAGCCGGTGGAATTGGCGCTTGCCGCCGTCGTTGAAAAGTTGGCGCGCTGGCTCGGTTGGCGCGCTCAGGCTGATCGGATCGCGGATTGGCGGTCTCAGCGGTTTATCTCGCGTTCCTTAACTCGTTTCTTGAGTAGCTCAATAGCCTATGAACTTACCCGGGATTGATGACAAGACCCTGGCTGCAGCCCAGGGCCGGCTGGAGTCGTGGTTCGACAGCATGCATGGGCCGGCTGGATATTATGGTCCGGTTGTCGGCTTTCGCGGTGTTGGCGCCGGATATTGCGGACCCGGCTTCGATTGGCGTTATGAGGGGTTGCTTGAGGGGTGGATGGCCATGGGCCGGGCCTGTCCCGAGGCGACCCTGGCGGGGCGCATTGAGGGCGCCCTTGCTGAAATCAGCCAAAGCCGCCTGGCTAACGGCACGTTGCGATGCTCATATTTTGAATCCAATCCATTCGATGGCGGAATGCCCCATGAACCGATTCTGATGTCCTCGGCACTGCGCGCCCGGTCTTTTCTGCACTCCGTCGGTCGCCCGTTTGATCCGGCCTTCGATTCGCTGTTGGAGCGGTTTGTCAGGGAGCGCCTGGTGAAGGAGCTCTGGAACAAAGCTCTCAAGACCTTCAATAACTGGATTCAAAGTGAGTATGAGTCCTACTCGCCTGCCGCAGTGGCCTCCATTGTGGAGGTGCTGGTCGGTTACCAGGAGATCGCCGGCGACGGATCTGTCCTGGACTCCATGATCCAGGGGGCCGCCGAATCCCTGTTGGCGGTTCAGATCAGGACGGGGCCGCTTGCCGGCGGGATTCCGGTTTCGAACCGGAGCGGGGTTCCGATCAACCCGTATCTGGCGGCACGATGCCTGACGGCCCTCACTCTGTTGCATCGGAAGCTTAATGATGATCGGTTCAGTCAGGCTGGTGAGGCGCTCTCTAACTTTCTTGGTCGGATCTCCCTGAAGCAAGGAGGTTTTCCGCTCCAGGTCGGACCGGGGGGGGCTGCCCGGGAAACGCCTGTTTTTGTGGGGGCCACCGCTGGAGTATTGGTGGAATTGGCGCGAAGCGGGCGCCTTACGGAGCCGGTATTGCAACCTCATCTGGCGTTCATTCTCGGCCGGCAGACGGTCTCAGGGGCGTTTCATACCGCGGTTGGGTTTAACGGGGGGGGCGGAGCGAGTCGGCCCGACTGGCGCGACGTCATGCCCGTATGCGGATGGGGTGACAAGATATACCATCTTCTGGCCCTGCTCAGGCCCGGAGCCGTCACACCTGTCCCGACAGGTGAGGTCCGGTGTGATGTGATGGTTCGCGGGAAGCCAGCAGAGTTCGAGGAGACTCAGCGGGGAATGCGATTGACTTGTCACCCGGAAAAAACCTGCTTTGCTTGGGAGAAAGGTCGGAAATGGCCACAGATATGCACCCTCTGAAAAAAATACTTTTCGTTCATGAAACTTTCGGACGTATGGCCGGTGCCGAGCAGAACATCATGGTGACGGCCCCGACTCTCCGGGAGCGCTTCCGGCTGTCCGGCCTGTTCTGGAAGCGGAGCGGGAAAGACGAAGAGACCTTTGGAAATCTTTTTGAGTCGTCCCGGTTTGTCGAGTTTGATGGTGATCCCGGAGTGGTTCGGGCGGGGATAGCGGAGGCGGTGCGACTGGAGAACCCCGATCTTATCTATGTCCATAAATGCATTGCGATTCCCGTTCTGGAAGCCCTGGTGGCCAGCGGCATTCCGCTCGTCAGGATGGAGCATGATCATGACATCTACTGCATGCGGCGATACAAATATTTTCCCTGGAGCCGAAAAATCTGCACCCGGAAGGCCGGGCTCTGCTGCCTGTTTCCCTGCCTGGCTTTTCTGGCCAGGGATCGCTCCCGTGGCCGGTTCGGCGTCAGATGGGTGAGTTACCGCGAACAACAGCGTTGCATCGAGGTGAACAAGGCCTTTTCTGCCTATTTTGTCGTGACCGAGTACATGCGGGAGGAGTTGATCCGGCAGGGCTTCGACGCCAGCCGCATCCACATCTTCCCTCCGATTCCCTTGCCGCGCGAGATTACCTTCACTCCCTCCTTTTCAGCACGGAATCGGGTGATTTTTGCCGGGCAGATCATCCGTGGAAAAGGACTCGATGTGCTCCTTCATGCCTTGAAGCAATGTCGCGAGCCGTTTGAACTGGTGGTTCTGGGAAGCGGATCCCATCAGGGGCGCTGTGAGGCGATGGTTCGCGAACTGGGGCTCGAAGGGAGCGTGCGTTTTCCCGGGTTTGTCTCCCAGGAGGAGCTGGCGGGGTTCTATGCGGATGCCACACTGGTCGTGGTGCCGTCCGTGTGGCCGGAACCGATTGCCACGATCGGGTTGGAAGTTCTGCGTTACGGATTGCCGGTGATCGGGTTTGATGCCGGGGGAATTCGGGACTGGCTGCGTGACGGGGAAACCGGATACCTGATTCCCTGGATGGACACGCGGATGATGGCGGAGCGCATTGATACCCTGCTCGCCCACAAGGATGTGGCCCGGCGGCTGGGCGCGCAGGGGCGTGAATTCGTCAATCGTGTGTATGATTTTGATGCCTATATTGTCAGGATGAAGCAGGCCTTCCAATCCCTGATGGAGCTGGAGCGGACAGGCAAAACATGATCAATTACCGTGAATTCTGGGGACTTCAGCAAACCCCATTTGAGGCCATCGCGGATCCAGGTTTTTTTTTCGAGAGCCATGCTCACGGGGAGGCTCTGGCCCGTTTGTTGTATTTTGCCGCGGACCGCGGCATGGGGCTGGCGGCACTGACGGGGGAGATCGGGGCCGGTAAGACCATTACACTAAATGCTTTGAAGGGGAAACTCCGGCCCGATCTCTATGTGACGGTCGAGATTAAAACGGCTAACCTCGGGTTTGAGGATATTCTCATCCATTTGAATGCCAGTTTGCAGGGTAGTGTCGCGGCGACCCGGCATTCAAGCCGGTATGAATTGACCCTTGAATTTCAGCGGTTGATGCAGGAGAAGGTGATCCGCTACGGGCGGCATTGCCTGGTTATGGTTGATGAAGCGCAAATGTTGGCACCGGACGTCTTGGATGGATTGCGGGGCTTGACCAATTACAATGAGCCGGGGCAGGCGGCATTAAGCATCGTGTTGTCCGGTCAACCCGAAATGAAATCTGTATTGCGCGCCCTGCCGCAGGTGTATCAACGGGTGGGGCTTTTCTATCATCTCGACTATCTCAGCCGGGATGAAGTTCTTCCGTATTTGCAGCATCGGTTGTTGAAAGCGGGAGCCACTGAGCCCGAGGTGTTTGACGGGGATTGCCTGTCGCCGCTTTTTGATTTCTCAAGGGGCTGTCCGCGGCAGATCAACCGCATTTGCAAACTGGCGGTGGATCGGACATGCCTGTTGCGTGAGTCTCGAATTCATGCCAAACTTCTTCAGCTGATTATTTCTGATTTCGAAAAACAATATGAATGACCACTCTGACAAAAAGCCGCCTGAGGCACCCGGGGAATTCAGCATCCGGGAACAGATGGCAGGTCGGTCGCTCTGGCCGGAAGGATCTTCCTCTTCCCCGAAAGGGAGCCCCTCGCCGGTGTTATCGCGTCCGGCGCGAACCAGGCAGACAGGAGAGGCTATTCACAGACCCGCCGGGACTGAAACCATGCTGAAAGGCGTGGATTTCCAGAAACTGCTCAAGGGCCTGTTCAGGCGGAAAAAACTGATTGCCGGCATGACCGTGGTGTGTCTCGTGGTGGGATTGCTGGGGGCGATCAAAGCGTCCCGGGTGAAATATGATTCGCGGTCCAGTATCCTCTACCGGAATGAACGCCAGCAGCAACTCCTGTCTTCCTCAGGCTCGCTCTACACGATGAAAGGAATGACCCGCCCCACCGCCACCAGCCTGATCCAGCGCCGAAGCAACATGGAGCAGGTGGTCAAAACTTTGAATCTTCCCATGAAAGCAGAGGAGTTGGCCTGGCAGGTGGACATTAAGTCGGAAAAAAATTCGCAGATTATTCTTTTGCAGGTGACAGGGTTTCCCAGGGCGGGAATGGCTATTCAGGTTGCCAACGAAGTTGCGGCGGTCGCGATTGCGGATAATGCCAAATTTTACAGGAATCAGGCCATCAGTGCGGCGGCCCAGTTTCTCGCTCAGGCGGAGGCGGCCCGGAGCGAGTTGGAGGGATTGAATCGGAAAATTGCGGACTACCAGGCCACTAACCGGCTGATCGAGCCAAGTGCCGATGCGAAAGCGTTTTTAGACAGCATCACGGTAACCTCAGAACGCCTCAGCAATGCGCGGATTGCTTATCAGTCCATGCTGATCCGGATTCAGAACTACCGGCAGATGATCGGCGGGCTCTCGAGCGAAGTGCTGAGGGAGTCGTTTGAGGACAATCCGCTAAAGCGCCGGATTTCCAATACCGAGGTGGCCCTGATGGAGGCCAGAACCCACTATGGGCCTGACAATCCGCGGGTCAAGCAGTTGGAGGACGAGATCAAGGAGATGCGCCGCATGATTGCGGACAAATCGTTTGATCAGAACCGGGAGCAGGTTTTTCAGCCGAACCCTGTCAAAACCCAGTTTGAAACAGAACTCATGAAGTTGGAGGCGGAGCGAACGGTGCTCCAAAAGGGCGTCGAGCAATTGGAGTCCGAGTTGAAGTCGATTGAAGAGAGATACAAATATTTGCCGCGCCAGCAATTGGAATTATCTTCCCTTCAGCAGAGCCGGATGGCCGTGGAGGAAATGTTCAAGGCGATGAAGAAAAGTGAGGAGAATGCCCTCAGCGCGTCGCGTCTCGATTTAGCGGATTTCGAGATCCTGGAGCCCGCTCGCGATGAGGTGGCG
>JBIKMI010000016.1:0-20481 GCA_044359285.1 Kiritimatiellia bacterium | reverse complement strand
ATGACTGACATGATCTGGCCGCGCACATTGATCAATCCGAGTACAAAAGCGGGGGTGCAGGGAAGGGGCGTCACGTCCTTCAGTGGCAGGACTTCGCGGACATAGGCGGATTCCACGGCGTATCGTTCGTGCGCCAACCGGATTTCCACAAGGCTGATCGTCGGACGCCCGTTTTTCGGTGACGGGGGTTTCGCCGCCAGTGCCATGGCCCGGTTGCGAAAGACCTGCTGTCGAGTGACTGGAATAGTGTTGGTCATGACGGGGTTCCCTCCTGGCCTGTCATGCTTCCGATAATTTCAAGCAGCCGCCCGGCCGTCATGCCTTCGGATTCCGGCAGGAGTTCATGTTTCGGCAGGCGGATCAGCACAGCGGAGGCATTCTGGAAATGACGGGCAGCGGCCTGGCGGCCTTGCTCGCGGAGGGCGATGGTGCCGAGGGTGTAGTGGGCCAGAACGAAGGCAGGATCGAGGTAAAGCGCGCGGGAAAGGGCTTGAACGGCCTCCGACGGCCGGTTCTGTTCCTCGAGAATGGTCGCCAGCAGATAGTAGCAGCCGGGATTGATCTTGTCGGCGACGATAGCCTTGTTTGCCCACTCCAGCGCCTGGTCGAGTTTTCCCTGGTTTGCTTCGATCCGTGCCATGAGTGCGAAGGCCTTGCCGGCCACGTCCTGCCCGTACCCAGCAGGCGGTCTGGCATCGATGAGCGTCCGTACCATGGCGGCGGCATCAACATAGCGGCCTGCGTGATAGGCGGCTGCCGCGGCTTCATAGGGGGAGGCCGGGGGCTGGATGATCGGCGGCGGCGGAGGGGGGGGCGCCGCCACCGGCCGAGTCGTCCTGATGGTTGGCGGTGCGGCGGCGGGTGGTTTCGGCCTCCGTTCCGGGCGAGACGGAGGCGTGAGGGTTGTTTTCCGGTAGAGGGTGGCCCCTTCAAAGGAGACGGGCACAAACGCCGAGCCGCGCAACAGGGAGGTTTCGCTGGGGGCCACGATCAGCCATCCCCCCTCTACCAGGCAATGATGGAACGCTTCAATGATTTTCAGCACCAAATCGGGCGCCAGATACATCAGCACGTTCCGGCAGAAAATCACATCCATTGCGTTGGTTTCATTGAGCAGCGAAGGATAGATATCCGTGGCGAGATTGAGACCGGCGAACGAGACCATTTCCGCGAACCGGGGTTTGATGGCGAAGGTCTTGGGGTCCAGCGCGGTGAAGTAGCGGCCCCGCAAGACGTCCGGCATGCTCCTGAATGACCACTCCGAGTAAACCCCGCGTCGTGCTTTTTCAAGAGCCTGGGCGTTGATGTCGGTCGCCAGAATGTGGATGCCCCCTGCATGGAGGTCGGGGATCATGTCGCTCAGGAGCATTGCTATCGAGTAGGCTTCTTCCCCTGTGCTGCAGCCGGCGCTCCAGATCCGCAGCCGCTGGGCAACACCGGTGCGCTCTCCCAGCAGCTCCGGAATGACGTGATCCCGGAACGCATCCAGACTCTTCATTTCGCGAAAGAAGTAGGTCTCGCCCACGGTCAGATGGGCGGTCAGGATCTCGATCTGCCGATCGCTCAACGGTGAGTCAACCAGGGACTGAAGATACGCCTCGGGATCCTTCGCGCCCTGTTCCTTCGCCAGTGCACGGGCGCCCCGGAGGAGGTCCTTGTGCCGGGTATCCGGAAAGTGCAGGCCCATCCGCGCCGCCACGAGTCCGGCAAGCCGGGTGAGCCCGACGACCGTCGTGTCAGCGGATGGTCCTGTGACGTAGGTGTTCATCAACCCTTCAGCTCCAGTGTTTCCGGTTGCTTGCTTCTTCGTTCCGCGGCGGCGGCCATCGCGTTGATGTCCTGGATCAGGACGATACCATCCGGAAGGGTGGCAACGGCGGACGTGGAGCCTGCCGCGCCTGTCGCGAGGCCGGTGACCGCCCGCCCTGATAACTCGACAACGCCTTCCGCCTTGTCCACCAGCAGGACGAGCGGCCGGCCGGCTGCGCGTGCCACGATAAATCGATCGGTCAGTTCCATGTCCCGGGCGGGAAGCGAGAAATGGCGGCGGGTATCGATCACCGGCATGAGTTCCCCTGCGATATTGATCAGGCCCAGGACCGTATCGGGGCCGTCCGGAAGAGGAGTGACTTCTGCCGCGGGCACCACCCGCTCGACGGCCGCCACCTCCAGTGCATACCGTTCCAGGCCGACGACAAACAACAGGTATGACCGTTGCTCGTTCATGGTTTGTTGGCTCCAACATGCGCGGCGGGGGACTGCACCGCCTTTAACACGGTTTTCAACAGGACGTTGCCATTCACGGAGGACGTGAATGCATGAACATGCGGAAACACGGTGCCGGCAGAATGGATGCCGCTCTCATCGTAAAGAATGACCGGAATGGTGCGCGTGTTTTCCTGGTTGGCCAGGCGTTCGGCAACGGCCGACCCGTTCATGTCCGGGAGAAAGTACTTCATCAGGATGACGTCGGGGCGATGGTTGAGTATGGATTCAAAGATCGCGTTCCCGCGGTCCACGAACCGCACCGTATGGTTGTTTTGCCGGAAGCAGTGGAGAAGGTGGTCCCTGACATGCTGGTCATCCTCCACCAGGAGGACTGAGAACGAGCCGGTTCCGTGGTTGTTCACGAGGGGAACAGGGGCGGGGTCGGGTGAACGCCGTCCGATGATCCGTTTAATTTCCTCAAGCAACCTTCCCGGGGGCTCGGTCTTGGATAGGAACCCCTCCACGCCCAGGCCGGCAAAGAAGTCGTTGAGTGCGGCGCGTGCCGTGAACACAAGCACGGGATACTGAATGGTCCCAGCGGCGCCGGAGAGGGTTTTGAGGAATCCCATGCCGCCCATGCCCGGCATGCTGATGTCCAGGATGATCAGGTCGGGCCGTGACCGGGCAAGTTGTGAGGATGCCTGCTCAGCCGAGGCGGCGGTGATCACCTTGTAGCCCTCGAACTGCAGAGTGTCTCCAATGGTGGTCAAAATGGTTGGATCGTCATCAACCAGTAGAATGGTGGCCTTGGTGGTTGTCATGAGTGTTCCTCCTGTTCAGGGCATACTTTGATGATAACAGCGCTTAAATCATCCTGAAGGGAGGGGGTCCCGGCGAAGGTCCGCACGGCCGCAAACAGAAGGGTGATAATCTCAGCCGCCGGCTTGAACCGTTCCTGGCGTACGACATCCAGAACGCGGGTGATACCGAACTCCTCCCCGGTTGGCGAGGTCGCCTCAATGGCGCCGTCGGTCAAGAGTACGACAAGATCCGACGGAGCAAGGGTTATCTCCACGGCAGCGGGAGAGGCGATATCCGGAATGAAGCCCAAGGCCGCCACGCCGGGAGGGAGTTCAGCCTTGATATGGCCGTCACGATCGAACACATAACCCGAAGGATGGCCGGCGTTGATGAACTGCAGGCGGCGGGTGGAGGGGGTGAGCGCGGCCAGCAGCATGGTGATGAAGCGGTCCTCCCTGAGATCGGCGCGCAACAATCGATTAGCGCGGGTGAGTATATCAGGGATTCGCGCGTGGTCCGCCGCCAGGGCCCGGAGATAGGCGCGTACGTCGGCCATCAGCAGGGCCGGCCCGAGGCCGTGACCGGAGACATCGCCAATGACAATGAGGGTCTCTCCGCGGGAGGTGCTGATGAAATCGTAATAGTCGCCGCCTGTGGCTTCTGCGGGGCAGGAAGCCCCCGCGATTTCGAATCCCTTCAGGATCGAAGGATTGACCGGGAACAGGTGTTCTTGAATTTCGCGGGCGATGCGCAGCTCCTCCTTCTGGGCCAACAGGGCATTCTCGGCGGTTCGCCGGGCTTGGCGGTCCCTGGCGTCCTGGAGTTCGCGGTCCACCGCCGCCACGAGGCGCGTGAGGTTCCCCTTTATCAGGTAATCCTGCGCCCCGGCTTTCATCGCGGTGACGGCGACTTCTTCGCCGATACTGCCCGAGACGATGATGAAGGGAAGATCCGCATGGGCGGCCCTGACGATCTTCAGGGCGGCGGTGGAGTTGAACGCCGGCATGTTGTGATCGGAAAAAACGATATCCCATGGCTCCTGGGCGAGAGCGGAGATCAGTGATTCCGCATTCTCGACGCGGCGGGAGTAGAGGGCGTACCCGCCGCTGCGCAACTGCCGTAGCAACAGCAAGGCGTCGAACTCCGAGTCTTCGATGATCAGCGCCCTCAGCGGCTTTCCCGCCCGGGTGTCGGGCTTGTGGGCCTCCCCGGCGTGGGTTGGCAGGGCGGCCTGGTCCCTGGTTTTACGATCGACCGGTGTCGGGTTCACCATGCCGGCCATCCGGGAGACGAGTTCGTTGACGTCCACCTCCCTGGCTCCGGGGGAAGCGGCGAGCATCCGGGTGACGCTGTCCACGGCGTGTTGAAGGACGGCCAGGGTGGCGGGTACGGGGATCAGGGTTCCGTTGATCATCGCGGCGAAACTGTTCTCCAGGGACTGGCAGATGGATCCAACGGCCATCAGACTTGCGGATTGTGCGCTGCCCTTCAGGCTGTGGGCGGCCCTGTACAAGGACTCCAGGGTGGTGCGGTTCACGGCGGAGTCCCTGCTTTCCCGGAGGATGTTCATTCCTGACGTGATGGTGTGCAGGTGTCCGTGGGCCTCGGCAATGAAGACCTCTTGCAGTTCCCGCAGGAAATCCTGATCTGAACCACTCATGGCTGGCTCTCCTCGTTTCCGACTGCTGCCGACCAGACACCCGACATTCACGACAATATCGACTTGCTGAGGTTAGTAGAAAACTTTCCATTATGTTTGTCAATGGATACTTAGGAGTCATCAAATATGTTCAGAGGACGATGTCACCTCTACTTACCCGCAAAGATTCGGAAAGAGTCTAAAAAATCATGAATCGGAAACTGGCCAGACTCTCTCGAATGTCCCGTGAACAGACTTCAGAAAGGAGGCACGATCTTTTCCATTTTACCGAACCGCTTTCGGCAGTGGAATCATGGTCAGCACAATGCGGGAAGTCGCCCCCCGGTGTAACTGGCTAAGGGCGGCGGTGACCAATACCTCACGCTTAAGTCCCTTCGGGGTCACCAATTCCAAGGTGCCAAGCCAGTTTCCCTGGGGGGAGGGGGCATGCATCATCGTATTCACCTGCTCATAGGACGAACAGAAATCTCCAATCATGTGCTTGATCACTTCCTGTTCATTGGGTTGGCCAAGAATTTTCAGGAAAGCCGGATTTGCAAATTCAATGGCGCCTTCAATGCTGCATACGGCAACACCCGCCCCTGTGCTGCGAACAGCTTCTTCCTCAAGGCCGCGTTGTTCCCGAACCTTTTCGCGGCGTTCAATATTACGGATTGAGAAAATTAAATCACCTTCATTCAGGAGGCGAATCCTGCTGATGGCGATTTCCGCGGGGAATGACGTGCCATCCTTTCTTTTGCAGGTTCCGTTGACAACGGTGAAGCGTCCCTCTTCAGCGTGGGCGTGCAACTTGTAGAGGACGCGTGTATTGATCCCGACCACCAGTTCTTCGCACTGCATTCCCCATAGTTCCTGTTCGGTATAGCCTAGAAATTGCTCGGCGCGACGATTGCTGGCTATCACGCCCCCCTTGGCATCAAGGATCAACACACCATCGTAAAGTCCGCCCAGAAGACTCTTGTAAAGTGAGATATCCCTGGCTTTGAGGGAGTTGGCCGCTGCAGTCATGGCGCGAGATTGTGTCAACGGGGCAATTGCTGAGGCGGCAGGGAGAGGCGTGGGCTGGCTGGCATCACTGAGCGCCGACTTGATACTGGATAATGACTGAGCCAGTTTGCAGGGGGGGGTGGACTCTTTTGAGGCACTTTTTGAGTGAGGATCATTTTCTGCCGGCGAGGGCGGGGTATTGAAACCTGAGGCGAGGGTGCCAGGCGCAGGGATTCGTGCGGGGGCCACAGGCGGCACCGGAACGTTCGCGGGAGGTGGAGTTACGGGAGCCACAGGTGCTGCGGGCTTTGGGGGTGTGGGGGCCGGAGCAGTTTTGGCCGGAGGAGGAGCTGACGCCGATCGGAAAAATTTCTTCAAGTCCATAGATTCAATTCCACTTATTCCAAGTCAGAGAGATCAATGCGAATCGTCATCGATGAGCGATTTATTGATGGCTGCTCCGAGCCTGCAAGTTCCTGGGTCGAATGCGGGGGTTTGTTGCTGGCTGCAATCGGGACGGTCAGACTGGTGGCGCAGGTAGGGCACTCAACATTCATGCCGACCATATCTGTGGGGGCTTCTATTTCCTGAGAACAGGCATGGCACACGAAAAGAATGAAATCTGAAACAGATGAGCCGGCCCGGGGGGCGCCTACAGATTGGTGTTCGGGTCTAACGTCTGTTGACTGGCGATGCGGTATCGGGGTTTCAGTGTTGCAAAAAGGACAGGATCCCATTTCGCCTGACATTTTTGGCGGGGCAGCCAGCATGCTGCCGCACTCTGAGCATGGGAACACAATTTGACCATCATCGGTGGCGGTGAGTGCCGGGTTCGATGTCGTCGATGTCGTTTCCCTGATTTGACTGGTTGCTGGAGGGGGAGGGGGCACCATGGGCTCGGCCGAACTGGGCTCACTTACAATTTGCACTTCGGGGGGGGGCTCTTCCAGCAACTGAACCACCACATCCTTGTTGGGAACAATGGCCATCTTGGCCTTTTTGAGGGGTACGACCTTTAGACCGTGGCGTTCGCCGATCAGGAAGATTTGCCCCGTAATGGGGTTGCGGCGCCGCGACGCCTTTTTGGTGACAACCTTGAGTTTACATATTCCCGGGATGACAAAACCGTTGGCAGCCTCACGATAGGCGATTTCTGTAAGCCGGTCCAGCATGCGTCCAACACCGGCCTTTGTTGATGATGTTGCCGATGCAAGCTCTGCAATCAACTTAGCTTTTGTATATGTTTCAGCCATATCCCCCCCCCATTCCAACCAAAACCACGAGGCGGATATATAGAGAAATATGGTAGATGTGTCGAGCGAAAGTGTTTATGAATGTTTGCCGCTTCAAACAAATAAGAGGTCACTTCCCGGCAAATTGGATGGGGAGAGCTTTGGCTACGGATAAATCAAGGTGTTTATGAGTTTAAAAGTGGTCGGGGCGGCGGGATTTGAACCCACGACTTTCAGCGCCCAAGGCTGACGCGCTACCAGGCTGCGCTACACCCCGACAATAAAATGTGGTTCGGAAACTATCATGATGTGCGTATTCGCACAAGTACTGTTGCGTAGGCCGCTTGACAGAGGGGAGGGGTAAGGTATGATTATTAACTCTATGAATATTATTGTGAATGGAAAACAGTATGAACATCAAGGGGCCGCGACGCTGGACGCCCTGCTCCTGGCGCTTGGCGTCAATCCGGCGGCGGTGGCTCTCATGTTGAACGAGCAGGTGATCCCTCGAGTTGAACGCACGGGCGTCACACTGAAGGCCGGGGATCGTGTTGAAATTCTTACATTTATGGGCGGAGGCTGAGTGCGTAATGAAGAGTGACAAACCATTCATCCTGGGCGGGCAGGTGTTTGAGTCCCGCTTGCTCTTGGGGACGGGGAAATTCTCGTCGGTTGCAGTTATGCTGGCCGCGATTAAGGCGTCGGGTGCCCAGTTGGTGACGGTAGCCCTGCGCCGTTTTAACCGGGAACGGCCTTCTGATGATTTATTGGGGCCCCTCCTTGAAATGGGTGTGACCTTGGTTCCTAATACCTCGGGGGCACGTAATGCCGCGGAAGCGGTCCGGGCCGCCCTCTTGGGGCGTGAACTCTCCGGAAGCCGGTTTGTGAAGGTGGAAATCCATCCCAATCCCCACCATTTGATGCCCGATCCGCTGGAGACCTATGAGGCCTGCAAACAGCTGGCAAAAGAGGGGTTCATTGTTTTGCCGTATATGCCGGCGGATCCCGTTCTGGCCAAGCGTCTGGAGGATGTAGGGTGTGCGGCGGTGATGCCGCTGGGCTCAGCGATCGGGTCGGGCCAGGGTTTGTCCACGGCGCCCATGGTCAGGTTGATTATTGCGGACAGCGGTATCCCTGTCATTGTAGATGCGGGCATACGGGCTCCCTCCGAAGCGGCCACCTCCATGGAGATGGGGTGCAGTGCGGTGCTCGTGAATAGCGCGATCGCTGCCGCAGGCGATCCTGTGGCCATGGCGTCCGCTTTTTCCATGGCGGTTAAGGCGGGCACGTTGGCCCGGCAGGCCGGACTGATGGCGCAAAGCGGCCAGGCCGTTGCCACCAGCCCCTTGACGTCGTTTCTCTCCGGGGACCAGGCCTGATGCAGGGGCTTCCCGCAGAGGTGGATCCGGCTTCCTGGTTAGCCCTTGCCCATTCGGCTACCGAGTCGGATGTGCGGCGGGCGCTGGCTGCTTCGTCTCCCGCGGAAGCAGAGTTTGCCGCGCTGGTGTCTCCTGCCGCCGGGGGGATGCTGGAAGAGCTGGCGCAACGGGCCAAGCAGCTGACGGAAGGTCATTTCGGCCGGACTATTTCCCTCTATGCGCCTCTTTACCTCTCTGATTACTGTCCGGGTGGATGTGCCTATTGCGGGTTTGCTGCCGACCGCACCCAGGCGCGGAGCCGGCTGACGTCCGATGCCATGCTGAGTGAATTTGCGGCCCTCAAGGCGATGGGGTTTGAGGAGGTGTTGTTGCTCACCGGGGAGCGCTCCCCGCAGGCCGACTTCCCTTATCTGCGTGACGCGGTGGCTGAAGCGGCCAAACATTTTTCAGCGGTCACCGTTGAAGCGTTTCCCATGACCACAGCCGAGTATTGCGAGCTGGCTGCGGCGGGGTGTGTCGGGGTGACGTTATATCAGGAAACCTACGAGCCGGTTCAGTATGAGGCCCTGCACCGCTGGGGCCCCAAGCGGGATTACGCCGGCCGGCTGGAGGCCCCCGCCCGGGTGTTGGCGGCAGGGATCCGTCAGGTCGGTCTGGGTGCGTTACTGGGGATCAGCGACCCCCTGTTTGATACGCTGGCCCTGTTCCGCCATGCCCGCGCCTTGCGTCGGAAATACTGGCAGGCCGGGATCACGATTTCCTTTCCGCGGGTCTGTCCCCAGGAGGGGGGCTATCAGCCGCCTTTCCCGGTGAATGAACGGGTTCTGGCCCGGATCATTTTTGCTTTCAGGATTTGCATGCCGGATGTGCCCTTGAATATGTCCACCCGTGAAAGTGCCGCATTCCGCGACGGTATTGCCGGGGTCGGTGTGTCCAAAATGAGTATTGCCAGCCGGACCACCGTGGGGGGCTATGGGGATCCGGCCACTTCGCCGGACGGCCAGTTCCAAGTCAATGATAACCGTAATGTGGACTCCTTTTTTACCGCATTGCGGGCGAAAGGGCTGGAACCGGTATTCAAAAACTGGGATCGGGTCTATTCCGGAGTCTGAATTTCTTATACGATGTGATTATGAGTGCATGCCATGATGAGCGGATGGAGCGGTTCCGGGCGGCGGGCCTGTATCTGGTGACCTCGCAGGTGATGTCGGCAGGACGGAGCACCCTTGAGATTGTGCGGGCGGCGCTGGCTGGCGGCGTAAAACTGATTCAACTTCGCGAAAAGGAGATGCCCTTACGGGAGTATGTCCTGCTGGCGGAGCAGGTCCGGGCCCTGACGGCCTCGGCCGGCTGTCTCCTGATCATCAATGATCGCGTGGATGTCGCCCTGTCGGTCGGAGCAGATGGAGTCCATCTGGGGCAGGATGATTTTCCTATCCCGGCAGCCCGGCGTCTTGCCCCTGAGCTGATCATCGGAGCGTCCACCCATAACGTGGAGGAGGCGTTGCTGGCCCAGGCCGAAGGGGCGTCCTATATCAATATCGGGCCGATCTATCCCACGGGCACCAAGGTCTGGGAAGGGGCGTATCTCGGGCTGGACGGGTTACGTACGATTGCGGCCGTGGCTCACGTGCCGTTCACCGTTATGGGCGGCATCAAGCAGAACCATTTCCCCGGTCTCATGCAGGCGGGGGCCCGCATCATCGCCCTGGTCACCGCCGTGACCGCCGCGCCGGATCCGGAGGAAGCCACCCGGGAGTTGCTGCGACAGTGGGCAGTGGACCGCGAGCCGTAAGCCATTTTCACTGCTCACTGTCAACTACCCACTGACTACATGTTCTCCTGCCCGCATTCCATCGAGGGCCGAGCTGACAATTCCCCCGGCATAGCCAGCCCCTTCGCCTGCAGGGTACAAGCCCCGGGTATTGATGGATTCCCCGTCCGGGTTCCGTGTAATCCAGAGCGGGCTTGAACTGCGGGTTTCGGGCGCATAAAGCAGCACGTCCTCCAGTCTGCTACCGTTCAGCTCCTTGAGCATGGGCGGAATGGACGAGGCCAGCGTGCGGGTGACGAAGTCGGGCAGAATGTTCCGGAATTCAACTGGAACCGAGCGGGGGCAGGATCGGGAATCGGGTAGTGACTTCGGTGCTTTTCCCGCCAGAAAATCAACGAGCCGGGTGGCCGGTACATGATACTCCCCACCGGCCGCCGTGAAGGCCGCTTGTTCCAGTTTTTGTTGGAAGGCGAGCCCCGCCAGGGCGGGGATTTCATGAGCCGCATAATCGGCCGGCCCGACGGGAATGAGGAAGGCCGCATTTCCCAGGGGCAGCGAGCGTTTGGAATAGCTCATGCCATTGGTGGTCAGCAGGCCGGGTTCCGAGGCGCAACTGATCACTTTGCCACCCGGACACATGCAAAAGCTGTAACAGGCCCGGAGTCCGTTTTCCTCGCGCCGGGTCAGCCGGAAGCTGGCGGCGCCGAGTAACGGACTCCCTGCAAAACGTCCGTATTGGGCCTTGTCAATTGTGGTTTGCGGCAATTCCAGCCGGATGCCGACGGCAAAAGGCTTGGGAGAAAGGGCCACTCCCGCCTGAGCCAGCATGGCATACACGTCCCGGGCACTGTGCCCCACAGCCAGAACACAGGCTTCACAGGGAGTGGTCTGTCCATTGATGACCACCCCCCGCAGGTGGCCGTTTTCTAGAATCAGGTTGTCCAGCCGCGCCCCGAAGCGGACCTCGCCACCCGCGTCAATAATGCGTTGGCGTATCCGGGGTACAATATCCAGTAGCCGATCACTTCCCACATGGGGCTCAGCGTCAATCAGTACGGAGTCACTGGCGCCGCAGGCGTGAAGCAGTTCCATGAACGCTCGGATCCGACCCCGCTCCTTGCTGCGGGCGGTGAGTTTGCCATCCGAAAAAAGGCCCGCCCCGCCTTCCCCGTAGAGGGCATTGCTTTCCGGGTCCAATGTCCCGTCATTCCAGAAGCGTGCCACCCGGTCCCCGCGGGCGGCCGCCTCCTCGCCCCGTTCAATCAAAAGGGGGCGGGCCCCGGCCATCGCCAGCGTGTACGCCGCCATCAGGCCGGCTGGGCCAGCCCCCACCACAATGGGGCGGGTAACGCCCGGGGGCAGGGAGCGTGCAGGCGTGACGGCGGGTGGGGGGAGCGGGGTGAGGATCTCAATGCTGGGAAGATGCGCCTCTTTGGGGAGCGCCGTCAGATTGAGGTCAACGGCTACCGAGAGGACGAACACCGGCTCCGGGTTGCGCGGCCGGGCATCCAGTGAGCGGCGGAGAATTTGCAGATGGGAGAGGTCGCAGGGATGACACCCGATTTTCCGGCTGACCCGTTGCAGGATGACGTCGTCCTCGTAGGTGAGGGGCACCGACACTTGTTGAATTTGAATTCTCATCGCCATCCGGAATTACCTGAAGACCCCAGCCATGACAGCCAGGGTCCGGCAGGCACCTTTAAGGAGAGGGACACTCCCCGTCCCGCCAGGATCATGTTACTGTTTTCTGCCTCAGCAGGCGAGCGAAATGACGCTTATTTGTTGATTGCGATCTTGTAACGGGTGACGATCTTCTGAGCGTCCTTGTCCTGTTTGGAAAGCTCAATCAGGTCCGACATCATGGCTTTCAGTTTCACCTCGGTCTGGGTGGCCTGAGTCAGTTGGAGCTCCTGCTGGATGCTGATGCGCAGGCCGGAGGAGTGCTGTTGCAGGGCAATGATCAGGTTCCATGAAAACAGGGAGATGATTCCGAGGGCGATCAAGACCACAGGGAGAAAGGCGCTATACGATTTGACGGCAGGTTGAGTGGTCATGGATTATTTCTCCTCCTTTTTCGCCGGCGTTTGCTCCGGTGCGGAAGCGGCCGGGACGGTGTAGCCGTATTTGGCAAGCAAACTGCGCATTTTTTCATTGCCGGTTGCCGTAGCCGCCATGTCCTGCAGGATATTGTTGGCGACCTGCTGGGTCTGCTCGCCCAGCACACTGTTATTCAGTTGCTGTTGGCGGGCCTGAATGGTGTTTTGCAGGGTTATATTGCTTTGTGAGGTGTAAATAATCACCGCACTCAGAGCGACGCAAGCCACTCCTAGAATCACGCAGGTCGTATACTGCCATTGCTTCATGATGATCTCCATTAAAAGGTTTAATTGCGGCTGAATTTGCACGAAAAACTTCGCTTATGCAATATCCATTAATAATCGATTCTACTGAAAAAGCCCCTTTGCCGGCCAGTTTGGACACGGCGCCAAAGGATTGGCGCCCTCTATACGGGATAAACCATACGTTCTTCGTATTTGGAGGGTGCCACTCCCGTGGCGCCGAGGAGGAGGGGGTGGCTTGCCCAGATCGATAAGTCACAAACCATCACTTTGCAGAATAACCATTCCCCTTTTATAACAGTTGACACCAAGGCTTTGATTTCTGTTATATAGACAGGTTGTTAATCAATTCTGGAAGAGGTAATACACTTGGATTTAGAAACTCTGCGCCATAGTACGGCGCATGTCATGGCCGCCGCCATTTGTCGGCTATATGAGAACGTCCAGTTGGACATCGGGCCGGCTATCGACAGCGGGTTCTATTACGATTTCGACCTTTCGAAACGGCTTACTCCAGAGGATTTTCCTGCCATCGAGGCCGAAATGGCCCGGATCGTGGCGGCCAATCTTCCGTTTGAACGGATTGAAATGGATCGCGCTCAGGCGATGACGGCACTTCAAGCCAAGGGCCAGCGTTACAAATTGGAACGGTTGAATGACATCCCGGCCGGGGAGACCATCAGTTTTTACCGGTGTGGTGACTTCCTGGACCTGTGCCGCGGCCCCCATCTGGCCAATACGGGCGACCTGAAGGCCTTTAAGCTCCTGTCCGTTGCCGGCTCCTACTTCCGCGGGATCGAGACCAATCCGATGCTCCAGCGCCTTTATGGGATGGTGGCTTTATCGCAGGCGGATCTCGATGCGCAACTTCTGCAACAGGAAGAGGCCCTGAAGCGGGATCACCGGAAATTAGGCAAAGAGCTGGATCTCTTCAGTATTCAGGAGGATGTGGGCCCTGGATTGGTGCATTGGCATCCCAAAGGCGCCCGCATCCGTTCGATCATCGAGGATTATTGGCGGCAGGAGCATTTCAAGGGGGGGTACGAGTTGCTCTATACCCCGCATATCGGGCGGGCCGGCCTGTGGGAGACATCAGGCCATCTGGGTTTCTATGCGGAAAATATGTACGCGCCCATGAAGGTGGACGATGTGTCTTATTACGCCAAGCCCATGAATTGCCCTTTCCACATCCAGATCTATAAGAGTCATAAGCGCTCCTATCGCGATCTGCCGCTACGCTGGGCAGAGATGGGAACGGTCTATCGCTACGAGAAGACAGGCGTGTTGCACGGCCTGTTGCGGGTGCGCGGGTTTACGCAGGACGATGCCCATATTTTCTGCACCCCGGATCAGATCGTGGATGAAGTCAAACGGGCGGTCGCCTTTGCCCTCCAGATCTGGCGTTCGTTCGGGTTCACCGAAATCACCGCCTATCTGGCAACGAAGCCCGCCAAGGCCGTGGGCGAACCCGCCCGCTGGGAGCAGGCCACGGAATCCCTTAAGCAGGCCCTGGACGCGGAGCATATTCCTTTCGTGCTGGATGAGGGCGGGGGCGCCTTTTACGGGCCCAAGATCGACTTGAAGGTCAGGGATGCCATTGGCCGGGAATGGCAGATGAGCACCATCCAGTTTGATTTTAACCTGCCGGAGCGTTTTGACCTGGCCTATCATGGGGATGACGGGAAAGAACACCGGCCCTACATGGTGCATCGGGCACTCCTCGGCAGCCTGGAACGGTTCTTCGGGGTGCTGATCGAGCACTATGCCGGGGCGTTTCCCTTGTGGTTGGCCCCGGAGCAGATCCGCGTGCTTCCTATCAATGACAAGGTCTTGCCGGCGGCGGATGCCTTGGTGGCGGCACTGGGGTTGGAGATGTTCCGGGTGGCGGTGGACCGCAGTTCTGACAAACTAGGCGCGAAGATCCGCAATGCCCAGATTGAAAAGATCCCGTACATGTTGATTTTGGGTGCCCGTGAGGCTGAAGCTGGTCTGGTCTCAGTCAGGAACCGGACGGCCGGTGACCTGGGTACGATGAAGGTTGAGGAGTTGGTTGGCATGCTGCGCGAGGAAGTGGTGAGCAAGGCCGTTGGTTGTAAACGAGGGGCCCAGAAAGCCCCGTAACAAGGAGGTAGGAAATTCGTCCACAAGCTATCAGAGTAAATCACCGGATTCGGTGTCCGCAAGTCAGGTTGCTTGACTCGCAGGGGAATATGCTTGGCGTGGTCACCGTCAGTGAGGCCATATCCCTGGCCGTTCGTGCCGGACTTGACCTGGTTGAGGTGTCGCCCAATGCCGAGCCGCCCGTCTGTCGCATCATGGACTTCGGGAAGTTCAAGTATGAGCAGGCCCGTAAGGAACGGGAGGCTCGCAAGCATCAGCATGCCGCCGAGATGAAGGAAGTAAAATTCCACGCGAATGTGGCGGATCATGATTTCGAGACGAAGGTGAATCACATTCACGGGTTCCTGCAAAAGGGGATGAAGGTGAAATGTTCCCTCTACTTCCGTGGCCGTGAGAACGCGCACCGCGAATTAGGGTTTGAGGTGATCAATCGCGTCATGAAGAGTTGCGAAGAGATGGCTCAGCCGGATATGCCGCCGAAATTGATCGGAAGCAGTATCGTGATGGTGTTGGGACCGCGGTCGGGTAAACCGGTTACGCCAGGGGCAGCACGCCCGGCCGGACTGGGTGCCGGATTGCCTATTCCCACCCCGGTGTCCGGCGTTTCCACGCCTGTGTCACCTGTGGCCGCGGCAAGGCCGGTTCCTCCGCGCTAAGGATATTTTTTGAAAAAGCTTTACGGGGCAAGGTCTCTCAGGTAGAGTCCCCAACTTGTTTTTCCGGAAGGCGAACCCCTCGTGCCAATACGTGGAGCCGACCCCGGAATGAGGAGCATCATGGCTAAGAAAAAAGCGAAGAAGATTAAGAAAAAAACGAAGAAGATGGTGACGAAGCGGATCAAAGTGACGGCCACAGGGAAGCTGATCTATCAGCGCCCCGGCAGCGGTCATCTTCTGAGTAGCAAGACGAGAAAACGTAAACGGAACATGCGCGGTGGAAAAGTCGTTCATGACACCGACCACAAGCGTATTGCGGAAATGATCTGAACGAATTGAAAGGACGAGACTATGCCAAGAGCAACCAATGCACCGGCGTCGCGTAAGCGCCGGAAAGTAAGATTGAAGGCCGCCAGCGGGTTCCGCGGGTCGCGCAGTAAATTATTCCGTCAAGCCACCGAGGCCGTTGATCGCGCGATGCGGTTGGCCTATGTGCATCGCAAAAACGTCAAGAACGACTACCGTCGGCTCTGGACGTTGCGCGTGTCCGCTGCCTGCCGCGAGCAGGGGCTGGCCTACAGCCGGCTCATCGAGGGATTGAAAGCCGCCGGCATCGACTTGAATCGCAAGATGATGGCCGAAATTGCCTTCAATGATCCGGATGGCTTCATCCAGATCGTGCTGTTGGCGAAAAAGGGGCTTGCCAAGAAGGCGGCTGCCTGATTCCAGATCAATACTCACGTATGAATCGGCAGAAGGTCGCTCGAGAGGGCGGCCTTTTTTTTTGGAATACTTGACCCCGTTTCCCTGTTGGGGCAGTATGGTTGAAGGTTGCGGACAATTAAACGAGAACGTAGGGATTAAGGAGAAGTACATCATGAGAATGAAAACGTTGGCTTTAGGGTGGGTTGTGGCTGGGGTGTGTTTGGGATTGGCCGGACTGGCCCAGGCGCAGATGGTCGGGTTGCCGGTGATGGATACGGCCACGCCCCGTGACCAGGGGAATCTGGAACTGTTGCCCGGGATCATGGTCGGGCAGGATATGAACTTTTATGGCGCGCGTACCACTGTTTCGGTAATGGATGAGTTCCGGGTATTCCTGGATCTTGGCCAGGTGGATATCCAGGATGGCGATGCTAATTTCGCCGTGCAGGGCGGCATGCTCTATACCTTGATGTCGAATGATTTCATTGATCTGGGTGTCCGGGGAGCCGGCTATTACGCCAATACTGATTTGTTGGGGCTGACCGGTTGTAACGGGATGCTGGTTTTCAGTGATGAGTCCGTGGTGAATAATCTGTATTGCTACGGTGGACTCGGTCTGGATTATGTCCAAAAAGATATCAAAACCCGCTGGGGCTCCAGTTCGAAGCAGAACGAAATCAATCCGGCCCTCGCTTTGGGTTTATCTTACCAGTTTAATGAAAGGTTCACCCTGTTCACGGAAGCCAACTACGTTGATGGCTTGTATGCGGGCATCGGGCTCAGCATCCGGTAACGGAGCTAAAGAGATTCGGTCGAAGACCATCCGTAGTTCAAGCCGGAGGCACGGAACGAAGGATGGTGGGCGTTACAGGACTTGAACCTGTGACCTCTTGCATGTGAGGCAAGCGCTCTAACCAACTGAGCTAAACACCCGAAATGAGATGCGGATAATGCCGTGACCGGCATCTGGTGTCAAGCAGAGCTTCAAGATAATTTTAATTTTAATTTTAAGGGGATAGATATGAAAGCATTGGAAGAAGGGCTTACGTTAACTTTGGATTTCAGCAAGATCGCCAAAGTCGCCAAAGTATGTCCGGATGTGATTCCGGTCGCACTCCAGAATGCGGATACCCGCGAGGTGATCCTGGTGGCCTATACCAACGAAATCGCGATGAAGCAGACGCTCGCCACCCGTACGGTGGTGCTGTGGAGCACATCGCGTAATGAATTGTGGGAAAAGGGCAAGACCTCGGGTGAAACGTTCGACCTCGTAGAGGCATTTGTGAATTGCGAGCAGAACTCGCTGGTCTATACGGTTCGTCCGCGCCGGGGTGGCATCTGCCATACCAAAAATGCCAAGGCCCAACCTCGCAATTGTTACTACCGCCGGATCAATCCCGCGACGATGACCCTCGAAAATATCGACCAGTAGGGATGCAGTATTCAGAATTCAGGAGTCAGGATTCAGAAGACCGCGGCGCATAGCGCCCCTCCCGCAAGGGAGGATTCTGACTACTGAATTCTGACTACTGAACTCTCTCTTTAGTCATCCCAGCTCTCTGCGGTTGAACAGGAGAATGCCGATAAGGGCGGTGATGGCCGTGTAGAGGCCTGCCATCCATGCTAGGGCCATAACGACGAGCTCCCCGCTCACGACCCTTCCCTCCGCCAGCAGGGGCACCGGGTCGAGCCGGGTAAGGGGATGGGTCACGGCATTAAATCCCCGGAATAAATGTATGATCATTTTGTCCAGATTGGTGGGCGCCTCCGCATGCCCCTCATGTGGCACATAGAAGACTCCCGATGTGGCCACGCTTTCAATGTAGCCCGATGAGGCCATCAGGATGATGATGAAAAAGGCGGTAAAGAGCGCGACCGGCGTGGAAAGCAGGCACCCGGCGGCCAGTCCCAGCGCCGCCAGAAAGGCCAGGCGGCAGAGGATGACAAACAGGCCGCGCGCAAGATTCATCTCAAAACTCCCGCAGGGGACCAGCAACTCCGGATGCTGGGTGCTGTCGGCCAGAATAAGTGTCGCCTGACTGTCGGTATCGAGCCGCTGGTAGGTAACGGTTAAGCCATGGGCCTTCCAGGTTCCTTTGTCTTCCAGAACCAGCGTGGCACGGAGTCCGGGGTAATTGGTGACGTTAAACGAAACGGGTACGTCCGGGGGATTTTCCACGGTCCAGCGGGCCGCCACAGGAGTGCGCTCAGGCCGGGTGGAGGCAAAGCGATAGCTGAGAATCAGGTCATGCGGTTGACGGGGGAGGTCCGGCAGAGCAAAGGCAAATTTCACCCCAGTACCCGGCGGGAGTGTGAACCTCTTGATTTTCATCTCTTCAATTAAGCTCTGCTCGAGTGCCTCACGGGGCATCCCTGCGGGGGCCTTCCCGGCGTGAATCAGGGTTCGAGCCACCTCCGTGGCCGTTGCCGACCAGTCCGGGGTGAGGGGGGCGAGGGCCTGGCGGGCCAGGAGGAATTGCTCTGAAACCGCGCGTTTCACCTGGGGCGACTCCTGCGAGTGGGCGATCGTATACCGGGTCATCCCGCTGATAATGAGGCCGGTGAGGAGCAGGAAGCCAGCATTCAAGGCCAGCATCCCTACCCACTTTCCCAGCCAGAGCTCATAACGATGAAGCGGCTTGGTGATCACGAGATAGAGGCGGTGATCCTGGATTTCCATGGAAAAGCCGCCACAGGCGGTCCAAAGCGTGGCGATCGAGAGTGTGCCGGTGGCGAAGACCTGTGTGTAGGTGAGGATGACTTGAATCTGGCCTGACAGGGTGTTGTCGCCGGCAATCAGGAAGGGAAGGCCAACCAGGCCAGCCACCAGCAGGGTGGCCAGTGAGATCAGGAGTTTCGACCGGACGGCTTCCTGCAGGGTCAACCAGGCAATGGCTAGGATCCGGTTGATCATGGGGTGGTGGGGCGATGCGTGACGGTTTCTATAAACACGGACTCCAGGGTACGTCCCGTATGATCCACCAGCGGGCGCCGGCCGGTCTCACGCTCAATGAAATCCAGGATCGCAGACAGGGTTTCCCTTGACGGGGACTGTAATGATAGGCGGAGGGTATCCGGGGTGACCAACAGGTCTTTGACCGCGCCCTGGGTGCAGATCTCGCCATTTAACAGGATGGCCACCCGGTCGCAGATATCCTGCATATCGGCCAGGTGATGGGAGCAGATCAGGATGCTTTTCCCCCGTTTGGCCAAACTCAGCAGGAGATCCTTTACTTCGCGGCAGGCAATTGGATCAAGACCTGAAGTGGGCTCATCCAGCAGGATCAGATCCGGATCATTCAGCAGGCACTGGGCGAGCCCCACCCGGCGTGCCATCCCCTTGGAGAACTCGCCGATGGGGCGGTGTTGTGCGCTCTGGAGTCCGACCTGGGCGATCAGAGTGGCGATTCGCTCCTTTTTGGTAGCGCCGGAGAGCCCATGGAGGTTGGCATAGAAATTGAGGATTTCGATAGGGGTGAGGTATTTATACAGATAGGAGTCTTCAGGCATGAATCCGATCCGGGCCTTGACGGCTACATCACGCGGGGACTTTCCCAGAACAGTCAGGTGGCCCGAAGTGGGATGGAGTAACCCGAGAATCATCTTGATGGTGGTACTTTTGCCAGATCCATTGGGCCCCAGAAGACCGAAGATCTCGCCCTGCTTGATTTCAAGGTCCATGTTTTTGACCGCCTCGACCTTGGGGCGATGCCAGAAGTCACGGAAGACCTTGCTCAGGTCCCGAGCTATAATTACCAATTTATCATTGTCGTCCATCATATCCCCTTCAGCTTTCCCCGCGACATTAAAACTGCCGGTTCCTGAATGCCGCATACCCCAGGCAGAGCACGCCGCTCCCGTAAGCGGCAGCATAGATCGCCGCATGCCCTATCAGGGCCCCTGAAATGCGGCCCCCGTCAGCGAGCTTATCCGCAGGCCAGAAACTCTGAAGATCCGGCAGGATCATCTTGAGTAGAAAACCAGAAGGGGGCACGGCGGACAACAGATTGGTCAGATGGTCGGCCACCAGGCCTGTAAACAGCAGGATGAGCAGGATGACCACGGTGGCAGGGGCTGCCAGACGGGTGGAGAGGCTGATGGCAATGGCCGCCAGAAGCAGCAGGGCGAGCCCTTCCAGCAGGCAGGCGGGGATGATCCGCCACTCAATCATGCTGCCCAGCGCGACCCGGTGTCCTTCCCGGTTAACGGCGGATAGCACCAGCACCAGGGCGGCTAACACCAGGGCGGTGAAGAACAAGGCCGTCGGAATAAACGCGCGCCGGGTTCCGAAGTTCAGCAGGGCGGCCGGGATGAAGATTGCAAAGGGGGTGGCCAGCAGGAGCATCAGTCCGAGACGGTCAAATTCAAAATTGCGGGGGCTCAGCCGCTCGGCCAGGAGGGTGGCGGCGCTCGAACAGAACACAAAGAAGCCCAGCAGCAGGGCGATCGCAGTGAATTTTGCCAGAAAGAACATCAGGCGGCCAACAGGCTTACTGAAGACGATGAGGATGGTACCCGACCGGCATTCATTATGAAGGGTGGAAGAGGCGGCATAGGCGGTCAGAATCAAACCCATGACGAATTCAAAGGCGAGCGCGCTATCGACCGCCAGATGGGTT